>JBIKKL010000507.1:0-3952 GCA_044360365.1 Burkholderiales bacterium
TGACCTTGGCGACTGGCAGGCGTTTCGTTGAGGCAGAAGGGCTGAGATGGCGCGCGATGATCCCGATCGCTCATTGGCACACCGTGGAATTTTCGCAGCGAGTGACTTCTTTCGTGTCGAGGTGAGGACGCCGCGAGGCCTGATCGCGTACTACGTGTTACTTGTGTTCAGCATCGCGGATCTGCCAGTCCATATCACTGGGATAACGAACCGGCCAGATGACGAGTGGATGCGGAAGGTCGACCGCAGTACGCTCGATTCGGAGGATGGAATGCCCACCCCGAAGTCATCGAACCCGCGAACGGCCTCTGATTTTCGATGTGACCGCTATTCTGACACAGCGATCGCTTCGTCTCGCCCTGCAATACCACGATCGCCCTTATGCGCGACAATCCCGATATCTGGGTGGCCGTGGTCACGGGGGCGCCTCAGCCCGATCGCCCTCCCGAGCGGCAAGTGTTTTCGGCGGGCGCAGACTTGCGCAGCACCAATCGGGAACGAAGCGTACAGCAATACTGGCAGACGCAGCGCGACCCGATTCTCAATCGGGGGCTCGAGGTCTGGAAGCCCGTCGTTTGTGCGGTCAACGGACTATGTCTTGCCGGTGGCATGACGCTTTTGCTGGCCACCGACATACGGATCGCCTCCGAGCACGCCATGTTCGACCTGTCGGAAGTGAAACGCGGCATCCTGCCTGCCAACGGCGGCACGCATCGGACGGTTCGGCAGTTGCCGTACGCCATCGCGATGGAGATGCTGCTGCTCGCGCGCCGGCTGAGTGCGCAGCGAGCTGCGCACTTCGGGCTCATCAATGAAGTGGTGCCACACGACCAGGTGATGACCGTGGCGATGGAACGGGCACGCGAGTTGGTATCGATGGCGCCGCTGGCCATGCGCGCAATCAAAGAGCTTGCGGTACGCGGTCAATACATGGAACTCAACGAGAGCCTGCGGATGGAGCAGATGATGGTGGACAAGCTCCTGACGACCGAGGACGCCAAGGAGGGACCGCGTGCATTCGTCGAGAAGAGAAAGGCCAACTTTTTGGGCCGGTAGTGCAGGCCAGTTTGAACATCTGACCGCATCGAGTTGAAACGAGCGCCGCACCGAACGGGCCGATTCAGCAGGTAGGCTGTCAAGACAGCAATCCCGGCTCGCGCGTCCGCCTGATGCACCTTCGCGCCTGCAAACAGGACCGTATGCACACCCTGTCGCACCGGACAACGCCGTAATGGCGTCGTCACGTCATGCGCGTCGCTACGGACGTTGGGAGACGAATACTGCTGCCGGCTCCTCGGCTCGCGCTCGTGCGCGGCGCAAGCGCGTGGCCATCGCCAGCGCATGCGGGGCTGCGGCGGCGATCTGCACGATCATGTCGTCGGGCAACACAAGACCTGCACGTGCGGCCGCCCGCCGCGCCTCATCGATGGCAAACTCGTCCAATTCCGATATTGCGGGTACTTGCGGTGGTGGGGGCGGGGCCTCGTGCTCGACGACTGTTTCCGCGAGCTGAGGCCTGCGCAAGCACCATCCGGTGGCCTGCTCATAGGCGTGAGCAACGCGCAGCACCATTGCTTCGTCGAAACTCCGCCCCACGATCTGCATGGACAACGGCATGCCGTTCTGGGCAAAGCCCATGCACACCGCGATTGCCGGCTGGCCCGTGACATTGAAGGGGGCGGTCAGGCTGGGTTTCGACCACTTTTCTGCGAGCGGGTTATGGTCGGCAAGGCGCGGTGCGGGCCCCGGACCGAGCGTAACCAGGACATCGAAGTCCTCGAACAACCTTCCGGCTTCCTGAGCCATCAGTCGCCGTTCACGCTGCGCGTTGACATAGTCCGTCGCGCTGAACAGGCATGCGCCGAGAACCCGCCCGGCGAAGATGCGCCCGAACGCCTGCGGACGATCGATGAAGTCCTGCTGATGTATCGACAAAAGCTCCGACTCGGACATGATGACTTTGACGTCCGAATACTGCTGGATCGGGCGCATGTGGGCGGTGCCGAGCTGTGCGCCCAGACCTCGCAACACATCGAGGGCATCCTCCATGGCCGATGCCACGGGCGCGGAAGCGACGTGATCCCGTTCCCAGAAATGACGCAATACTCCGATGCGCAACCCCTCGATCCCACGCGCGAGCGCCCCGACATAGTCCGGAATCGGCCCATCGACGCTGCCAGGACAACCTGGGTCGAAACCGGCGATGGCCTGCAAGCCCAGTGCTGCATCCTCGACGGTCCGTGTGAGCGGTCCACAGGTATCAAGACTGTAGGAGTTGGGGATGATTCCTCGGCGACTGACCAAACCGTAGGTCGGCTTCAGGCCGACAGTGCCGCACATTGCAGCGGGTATCCGGATGGAACCGCCCGTGTCGGTTCCGAGCGCGATCGGCACGAATCCTGCGGCGACGGCGGCAGCAGACCCGCTGGACGATCCGCCGGAGAAGTGGTTGGTGTTCCAGGGATTGCGTGCCGGCGGCCATGGCAGGTCGAAGGAAGGTCCACCATGAGCGAACTCGTGGGTGGTGGCCTTGCCGACGAGAACGGCCCCGGCCGAGTACATCCGCTTCACGACTTCCGCGTCTTCGACCGGGATGAAGTTGTCGCAGATTCTCGAGCCGGCCCCCGTGCGTATGCCTTCGGTTTCGATGATGTCCTTGAGCAGGAACGGCACGCCATGCAACGGACCGCGCCATCGCCCGGTTCGAATCTCGATTTCCGCAACGCGCGCTCGCTGCAAGCACGACTCGGCGGTCAACGTCGTGACGGCATTGATGTTGCGATCGTAGCGATGGATGCGCTCGATCAGTCCGGTGGCCAGTTCGACGGGCGACAGCGCGCGCGATCGCAATAGCCGACCGATCTCGGCCAGAGTAAGACTACTCGCGTCAATGTCCATCAAGTCATTGCAGCCCCGGAGCTCACTCGGCCTTGATGCCGGTTTCCCGAATCACCTTTACCCAGGTCCCGAGCTCGCCCTGAACATTGGCGGTGAACTCGTCCGGAGAGTTCGCCACGACGGTGGCCCCAATCGCGGCGAGCTTTTTGCGAATGTCGGGTTGATTGAGAACCTTGATCATGTCTGCGTGCAATCGTCCGGCAATCTCCCGGGGAATACCTGCAGGCGTGAGCAATCCATACCACGTGTTGCCGGCGACGAAGTCCTTGAATCCGGATTCAAGCATCGTCGGCACCTCAGGGACCAGTTCATGGCGTCGGGTGCTGGTCACCGCGAGGGGGCGCACGCGCTTGTTGCTGACGTAGGGCATGGCCGATTGCATGTTGACGAAGAACATGTCGACGTGGCCGCCGAGCAGATCCGTCATCGCCGGCCCGCTGCCCTTGTAGGGCACATGCACGATATCGACCCCGGCGCGCAACTTGAAGAGCTCGCCTGCCATGTGCGGAGGGGTTGCGATGCCGGTGGAAGCATAGGTGATCACACCGGGCTTCGCCTTGGCCAGAGCGATCAGTTGTTTCACACCGGTGACCGGCATGCTTGGATGGACGACCAGCAGGCTGTACGTGGCGCCCAGCTGCGTGATGTAGGTGAAGTCCTTGGCGACGGAGTAGGGCACCTTGCGCAGCGCGGGCGAAACGGTCAGCATGCTCGCGGTTGCCATGAGCAGGGTGTAGCCGTCGGCAGGGGCCTTGGAAGCGAGTTCTGCGCCGATTAGTCCGCTCGCACCACCACGATTGTCGGTGATGACCTGCTGGCCGAGCTGTTCGGCCAGTGCCGGTGCGATCACACGTGAGAGCACGTCGACGCCGGATCCGGGTGGAAACGGTACGATCAGTCGCACCGGTTTGGTCGGGTACGACTGCGCCCAGAGTACGGGCGGCATCGCAACCGAGGCTACGCCGATGAGCGAGGCGGACAACAGCAATCGGAGGTATTTTGGCATCATGCAGATCCCGTGATCGACAGCGCCGCGGGGTGAAAACCCCCGCGG
>JBIKKL010000104.1:0-10663 GCA_044360365.1 Burkholderiales bacterium
GAGCCCGGCAAACGGGCCGATTCATGGCGGGCACTCGAAGAGATCCGCAAGCGCGGACATTGCCGCTCGATCGGCGTCAGCAACTACACCGTGCGCCATCTGGAGGAACTGCTGCGCAGTGCGCAAGTGATGCCGGTGAACAATCAGGTCGAATTCAGCCCGTTTCTCTATCAGCGCAAACTGCTCGAGTTTTGCGCGGCGAAGGGGATCTCGCTGACCGCCTATTGCCCGCTCACGCATGGCGAAAAGCTCGATCACCCCGCGATTGCGCAGATCGGGGCCAAGTACGGCAAGACGGGAGCTCAGGTATTGCTGCGCTGGGCGCTGCAGCACAATGTCGTCGCGATTCCGAAGTCGGCGCGCAACGAGCGCATCGAGGAGAACGCCGCGTTGTACGATTTCGAGCTGGATGCGAACGAGATGGCGCGGCTCGATGCATTGGACGAAGATTACCGAACGACGTGGGATCCGACCCGCGTCCGATAGGAAATTCGGTGCCAGGCACGTGCCTGGCACCGAATTTCAAAGTATGGAACCAAGCGATGCGACATAGGCGCAAGGGAGGCGCATGAATCTTGAAAAAGTGGTGTTCTATTTCTTCATCGTGCTGGCGGCAACGCTCAACTTCGGCTTCGTCTATGGCGACATCGACAATCCGGCCCATCACGATGTATGGGAGCTGTTCGCGGCCATCGTCGTCAACTCGATCGCGACCGTCCTCAAGCTGGGCGACCGCACGCAGATCGGTGCCGTGCATCTCGCGGTGAGTCTCGTGGCGATGCTGCAATTGCTTGCCGCAGCGATGGTCTGGTTCTTCGCCACTCGCAATGGCAGCGACGCCCTCAGCGTCTCTGCGACGATCTCGGTAGTTTCGCTCTCGGTCGGCGCAGTGTTCGCGAACATCGTCTCCGTGGTGCTGCTCGTCGCCGAAACGGTGATGATGCGTCGATGAAGCAGCAGAGCATCTTTCTGCTCACGTTGCGACGTCTGCGGGCGCCGCTGCTGCTGATGATCGGCGTCTACGCCGTCGGCATCGTCGGCCTCGTGCTGATCCCGGGCGTGGACGCCGACGGGCGCCCCATCCACATGGGGTTCTTTCACGCTTTCTACTTCATGACGTATACCGCAAGTACGATCGGCTTCGGCGAGATCCCCTACGCATTTACCGATACGCAACGGTTGTGGGTGACGTTCGTCATCATCCTGTCGGTCGTCGGCTGGGCCTATACGCTCACGTCGTTTCTCGCGCTCGGCCGCGATCGTGGCTTTCGGCTGGCCGTGACGATGACGCTGTTCCGCCGCCAGGTGCGCGGTCTTCGCGAGCCGTTCTACGTGGTCTGCGGCTTCGGCGAGACGGGAAGCCTCGTGTGTCGCGGTCTCGAGCAGATCGGCGTGCGCTTCGTCGTGCTCGACGTCGACCCGCACCGTATCGACGAACTCGAATTGCAGGCGTTTCATGGCGATGTGCCGGCGCTCGTCTGTGATGCGCGTCTGCCCGAACATCTGCTGCTCGCCGGGGTGGCAAAGCCCAACTGCCTGGGAACCCTTGCCCTCACCAACGACGACGCATGCAATCTCGCCGTTGCGATCACGATGAAGCTCATCAGTCCGAAGGTGCCGGTGCTGTGCCGGGCGACGCGCGGGAGCACCGTGGCGAACATGGAGTCGTTCGACACGGATCACGTCATCAATCCGTTTCGGGCATTCGGCGCCCACCTCTGGGATGCCCTGCACGCGCCGTGCATGCATCGGCTGATGCTGCAGCTCACCGGGTTGCCGGGGACGTGGGTGGTCGATCGCCGGGAACCGCCCCGGGGACACTGGATCGTCTGCGGCTACGGCCGCTTCGGCCGCGAGGTCGTCGGTTCGTTCCTGCGCGAAGGGTTGAGCGTCACCATCATCGATCCCGAGTCGCTGGCGGATGAAGGCAAGCGCGTCGTCCGCGGTCTGGGCACCGAGGCCGCGACGCTCAGGGAAGCCGGATTGCATGCGGCCGTCGGCATCGTGGCCGGCACGGACGACGACATCAACAATCTGTCGATCGTGATGACGGCGCGGGCCGAGCGTCCGCAACTTTTCACCGTCGTGCGCCAGAACCTGCAGGCGAACCGGGTGCTTTTTCGGCGCTTCGGCGCCGACATGACCATGGTGTCGGCGGAGATCATCGCGAACGAGGCATTGGCGCGCATCGGCGCACCTTTGCTCACCCGGTTTCTGCGCTACGCACGCACCCAGACCGAGGCCTGGGCAGATGTGGTGGACAAGACGCTCGAATCGAACATCGGCAACGAGGTGCCGCTGCTGTGGGAAGTGCGGATCGACGCATCGGATGCTCCGGCATGGTCCGCGACGCTCGGTGAGGCAAGGGGCGGCGCGTTGCAACTTCTCGGCGCGGATCCCTCCGATCGCGATCGTCGACTCGCCTGCGTTCCGCTGCTGGTCGTGCGCGGTCGCGAAGAGTATCCGATGCCCCCGGAGGCGTTCGACCTGCTCCCGGGCGATACGGTCCTCTTCGCCGGGACGGCGACTGCCCGTTCGCGTCAGTCGTTGATCGTCTGCAATGCAAACGTCCTGCACTATGTCGAGTCCGGCATCGAAGCGCCGGGGGGATTCGTCTGGCAGTGGTTAAATCGTCGGCGGATACAGGCCAAACTCGCCGCGGCGCCGCGGGACTGATTTCGCGACGAGTGCAGTGCCCGATTTACCCTGCTGCCGGTTATGCCTGACAATCCGATGCAGGGCGCGCGCGCTTCGGCATGCGGCCGTTTCACGGAGAGTTCAAATGGGCAAGACACTTCTGGTGGTCCCGGAGGCGCCGGTGCAGCAGGCGGCTGCATCGGGCGTCCTGCGCGCCATCGGCGGCAAGGGGCTGCGCGTCGGCATCCTCGACAACAGCAAGAGCAATGCAGATCACCTTCTGAACATGCTGGTGGCGGGGCTGCAGTCGCAGTTGAAGATCGATTCGGTGGTTGCGCTGCGCAAGCCGACCCCGAGCCTGCCCGCCGATGCCGCGGTGCTCGACCAACTCGCCGAGGAGGCCGACGTCGTCGTCAGCGCGATGGCGGATTGAGGCTCCTGCACGTCGTGGAGTGTCCACGACATGGCAGAACTGCGTAAGCGCGGCTTGATCACGGCTGTCGTCTGCTCGGATCCCTTCATGAAGCTCGGGCAGGCGCAGGCCCGCACGTTCGGCGTGCCGGACTTGCCGTTGCTGCGCATCCCGCATCCGCTGGGCGGCATCGATCTCGAAAACGTGAAGACGCGGGTGGCGGCTGCCTTGCCGGCTCTGCTCGATCTCGTCAAGGAGCACGCGAAGTGAGCGAGCTTGCCGAACTCCTGAAGTCCCCGGGTGCCGCGATCGAGTCGGACGACGATTTCGATGCGGTCAATGCGCTCGTCCGGGAAAAGGGCTGGGGCGACGGGTTGCCCGTCGTGCCGCCGACGCCTGCGCGCGTCGAGCAGATGCTCGCCTATTGCGATCGGCCGTGGAACGAGCCCATCGGCAAGATGGCCCCGCGCTACGGGGAAGCGACGCCACTGCGGCTTGCCGCCAATGCGGTGATGGCCGGGTGCCGGCCGGAGTATTTTCCGCTCGTGCTGCTTGCGATCGAGGCGCTCTGCGACGAGGCTTTCAATCTCTACGGCATCCAGGCGACGACGCATCCCGTGGCACCGCTCATGATCGTCAACGGGCCGATCGTGAAGGAACTGGGGATCAATGCCGGGCACAACGCCTTTGGACCCGGTGTACAGGCCAACGCGTCCATCGGTCGCGCGATTCGCATGGCTCTCGTGAACATCGGCGGGGCGCTACCGGGCCTCGGCGACATGTCGACCTTCGGCTCGCCCTCGAAGTACACGTATTGCGTGGCGGAGAACGAAGAGGCGAGCCCATGGGAACCATTGCACGTCGAGCGTGGCTTTGCGCGTGAAGCGAGCACGGTCACGGTGGTCGGCGCGGAGGCGCCGCACAACGTCAACGATCACGAAAGCCACACCGCCGAGGGCATCTGCACCACGATCGCGGGCACGCTTGCGACCACCGGCAACAACGACGTGTACTACGACGCCGAGCCGCTCATCGTGTTCGGCCCGGAACACGCGCGCACGGTGGCGGAGCAGGGCTGGTCGAAGGCGGATGCGCGTCGCTACATCTACGAGCAGGCGCAGATTCCGCTGGGGCGCTTCTCCAAAGAGAACATCGAGCGCAGGTTCCGGGTGGAGCCGCTCTACGAGGGACGATACGCGCAAGCGGGGTACGAGGCGCTGGTGCCGATGGTGCGCCGGCCGGAGTGTCTGCTGATCGCCGTCATCGGCGGGGCGGGCAAGCACTCGGCGATCGTGCCAACCTTCGGTGCGACGCATCCCGTCACGAAGGCGCTCACCACATCCGGGGGCAAGCTCGCTCGATCGGTGGAGGATTTCCGCAGGCGCTGAGCGCGCGCTGTTGTCGATTCATCGGGCGGAAACGACGAGGGGACGGTGTCTGCACATCGTCCCCTCGCATGTTGCGACGGCGTTCCCGCCCCGGCTACGGCACCGATTGATCGTTCAGCCCCGGGTAGCCTTCCACGGCACGCTCTTGACTCCGGTCTTCATCGTGCCTTCGATGGTGTTGCCGTTGACCTTGCCGGTGAACTCGCTGCCCCCGGCGGTGAAGCTGATTGCATCACCGCGCAGCTTGCCGTTGAGTTGCACGGAACCGTTGCTTGCCTTCACCGAGCCCGCAATTTTTTGGAAGGCCTGACTGAAGGTGATGTCGCCCTGATTGGACTTCCACGTGCCCTCGACCTTGGCCGGCACGATCCACAGCAGCGCGGTGCGGTAGTAGCCGGAGGCTTCGCCGACGGTTTGCGTTTCGTCGGCGTCCCATTCGCCCATCGTGAAGGTGTTCGACACCACCCGGGTGCCCGGCTTCATGTCGAGGATCTTCGGCCGCAGACGCAGATTGATGTCCGGCAGCAGGAACATCGTGATGACCGTGGCCTGTGAGAAGTCGGTTTCGAAGAGATCCGCCTTCTTGAACTCGGCGCGCGCGGTCATGCCTTCCTTCTCTGCATTGCGCTTCGAGAGCTCCACCATGTCGGGGTTGTACTCGATGCCCACGGCGCGCACGCCGCGCTTCGCGGCGGTGATCACCGTGCGGCCATCGCCCGAGCCGAGATCCATCAGATAGTCATTCGGCGTGACTTTCGCCATGTCGAGCATGCGATCGACCACGGCTTGCGGCGTCGGCACCCAGACGACGTCCTTTCCTTCCTGGCCGACCGCCGGTTCATAGGCCGAAGCGGACTGCTGGGCGGAAGCGCCCGCCGTGGCAGCGAGCAGGGCGGCGAAGGTGAGACTGCGCAGGCGTGCAGAAACATTCATGGTGGGTGGTGTCCTTGGGCGGTGACGGTCTTGCGTAGCCCTCAGGGTACGCGTACGTAGCACCAATCATAGCAGCTGTGCCTGGGGCACCCCGATGCGCCTGCGCGGCATTGGGAGCGGCATACGGGGTTGCCCGGTATCGCCGGTGTCGGGTCGTATGCCATTATTGCGGCGCAACTAAGAAACCGATCGAGGACGAAGCAACGATGAAGCCCGGATATCGAATCGCGGCAATACTGATCGCGGCCGCTGTCACCGCACCTTCTTCAGCCGCGGAGTGGTCGCCGAACCGGCCGCTCCGATTCATCGTCGGTTTTCCGCCGGGCGGTGCGACCGATCTGGTCGCGCGCCTGTTGCAACCCAAACTCACTGCGGGCCTGGGGAGCCAGGTCATCGTCGACAACCGGCCCGGCGCCAACGGCGTGATTTCGCTGCAGACGCTGACGAATGCCGAACCCGACGGCAACACGTTCGCGATGTCCCACTTCGGGGCGTTGATCGTGAGTCCCGCCATCCAGAAGGTGCCGTACGATCCGATCGGTGGTTTCACGCACCTCGGCATGCTGGTTACGCTGCAAAACATCCTGATCGTCCATCCGTCCGTCGCCGCCAAATCGCTGAACGATTTTCTCGGCATGGCCAGGTCGCAACCCGGCAAGGTGAACTATGCAAGTTCGGGCGTAGGCAGTCCCGGTCATCTCGCGACGGCTCTGATGGAGCGTATGACCGGCGTCTCGCTCAACCATGTGCCGTATAAAGGGGGTGGCCCTGCGATTACCGACCTTCTCGCGGGGCACGTTCCGGCATTCATGGCCGTCATCTCGACGGGGGTGCCGCATGTTCGTTCGGGCAAGGCGCGGGCTTTGGCGGTCACGGGCGCGAACCGCGCCGAGGCCCTGCCCGATGTACCGACGATGGCCGAAGCCGGCGTCAAAGGCTACGCTGCGGTGAACTGGTACGGTCTCAGTGCGCCGCTCAAGATGCCTGCGGCCATCGTGCAGCGGCTCAACAAGGAGTTCAAGGCGGCGTTGTCGGCACCGGATCTCGTGCAGCAACTCAAGGACCGGGGCATCGATTCATCGTTTTCCACCGGCCCGGAATACGTCGACTTCATCCATGCCGAGCAGAAGCGCTGGGCTCCTGTGATCAAAGGGAGCAAGCTCGGTCCGAGCTGAGGCACCGCTTTCGCGCTAATGCCGCCGCGGGCCGTCATAGCGTTTGTCGATTTGACGAAGCAGGCAAATGGTCCGGGCATGATTCACCGCGCTTTGCAGAGCGACATCGTCGTCCGCATTGGGGCGCACGAAAGCACCGATGCGACTAGGCCGCTGTGGTCGCAGGCCGCTACTTCGGTGAGTATCGTCGAACACGAGTGGTCGAGCAGTGAAAAGTGAGTTCGACCGCTCTCCGGGCTCGCTGTGAGTTTTCGCGTTACCCGGCGGCTGCGCTGCGCCGCCCACTATTATTGCCCACAACTCACTTCGTCCCGGCCGGTGCCCGTGCACCCGCAAGCGCCAGATTCGCACTGACCGCCCGCAGGATATCGAACCGCGTGATCGCCCCGACGAGCTTGCCGTCCTCGACGACGAGAAAGCGCCGGAAGTCCCGATCGATGAAGAGGCCGGCCGCGTAGTAGATATCCATTTCGGGTGAGATCGATTCCGGATCGGGCGTCATGTAAGCAGCGACGCTACCCCGCGGCAGCCTGCCGTCGATCCCCTCGGCGATCAATCGCAGGCAGTCCGTTTCGGTGAGGATGCCGATCAGCTTGCCGCTGCGATCGACGACCGGGGCGCCGGTGACCCGCTTCTCCACCAGAAAGGCGACGGCATCCAGGATGTCCGTATCCGGGAGCAGCGAGGCCACGTGCTTGTCCATCTGATCCCTGACGATCGGAAGCCTGGCCATACGATCTCCTCCGGACTGCAGCGGGTACGGCTATTGTGGCACGTCTTTCGGCGGCGCGTGCGACCTGCCCCTCCATGCCTGGGTCTGGCGCCCCGGCAGCGACTAAAGCGACTGTCCGCCGTCCACCGCAATGGTCTGCCCGGTCACCCACGACGCGAGATCGCTGGCCAGAAACGCAGCGACCTGCGCGACTTCCTCCGGCTTGCCGTAGCGCCCGCTCGGGATGCCGCCGAGGATGCGCTCGTAGAGTGCGGGGTTGTTCTTCTTCGCGTTGTCCCACACACCGCCCTCGAAATAGATCGAGCCGGGCGCGATCGCATTCACGCGTATGCCCTTCGCGGCATATGCGGCAGCCTGGGTCTGCGTGTAGTTGATGATGGCCGCCTTCGCCGCGGCGTAGGGCGGAGTGCGCGGGGTGGCGCGCAGTCCGGAGATCGACGAGATGTGGATGATGCTGCCGCCCTGCTTTTCCAGCCAGGGCAGTGCCGTCTGGCAGGCGCGCACGGCGGCCATGAGGTCGATCTGAAGGCTTGCGGTCCAGCCGGCTTCGTCGTCGGTGCGGCCGAAGCCCGAGGCATTGTTGACCAGGATGTCGATGCCGCCGAGATCGGCTGCTGCCGCCTCGACCCAGGCGCGCACCTGGACTTCCTGCGACAGATCGCAAGTTCGTGCGCTGATGCGGCGGCCCGTGCCCGCGAGGCTCGCAGCGGCGGCATCGAGCGATGCCTGCTGACGGGCGCATACGGCGACGTCGGCGCCTGCTTCGGCGTATGCACGAGCGATGGCGAGCCCGATGCCGCGGCTGCCGCCTGCCACCAGGGCTCGACGCCCCTTCAATGCGATGTTCATCCTGTGTCCCTCCAGTGTCCTGAGTCGGAGATTCGTTGACGCATTACCGAAGACTATCGCGACTGCGTCAGCGACAAAAGTGTCGAAATCGGCGCCAGACGCGAAGGAAACCACAGCCAGGTTGCACACCTGGCGAGGATTTCCGCCAAAGTATGGCGTCGATTCTCGGCGCTTTTGGTCAGCGAATTTCCGACTCAGGGCACTAGGTTCGATGTGAGTGTGGGACGAGTATCGCGCGCACGTTGCGTCGGCGGCAATCGTCTTCGAACCTGCCGTGCCGTGATAAAAAGGCAGGCATGCCCGATTCGATGCGTCCGGAGGAGACCGCATGAAGATCACGAGAGTCCGTGCCATCCCGATGTCGGACCCTGTACCGCACGAGCGGCGCCACCGGACCGATCTCGGCACCAAGGTGAAGAGCGACGCGACGCTGATCCTGGTCGAAACTGACTCGGGTCTCACGGGCATGGGAGCCGCGCTCGGCACGCCACCCGTGGTCGCAGCGATCGTCGAGCACGAGCTGGCGGCCGAGGTCGTCGGCGAGGATCCGATGTTCTCCGAGCGCATCTTCGAGAAGATGTACAACGGCTCGCGCTCGAAGCCTGCGCTGGAGCGCGGCGTGCCGCAGGCGGAGACGAGTCGACGCGTGGGCATGGTCATGGAGGCCATCTCCGGCGTCGACATCGCGATCTGGGACGTGAAGGCCAAGGCCCTCGGCGTGCCGGTGTACCAGGCGCTCGGCGCGGTGAGAAGCTCGGTACGCGCGTATGCGAGCGGCGGCTGGGCGCCGGGCAACGAAGCCGAGGCGGAACTGGGCGGGTATGCGGCGAAGGGGTACACGGCCTGCAAGATGCGCGTCGTCGGCCGCGATGGCTTCTCGGTCGAGAACTGTGTGCGCCGCGTGGAAGCCGCGCGTCGTGGCATCGGGCCGAACGTCGAGCTGATGGTCGATGCGCACGCTTCGCTGGAGACGCCGGTCGCGATCAGGATCGCCAAGGCGCTCGAACCCTACGACATCGCGTGGTTCGAGGAACCGGTGTCGCCCGACAACCATGCCGGCATGGCGCAAGTGCGCCGCTCTACACGCATCCCGATCGCATCCGGCGAGCGCGAGTTTTCTCGCTACGGATTCAGGAGCATGCTGGAACACGGCGCCATCGATATCGCGCAGCCCGATGTCGCACGTGCCGGCGGTCTTACGGAGATCCGGCGCATCGCTGCGCTCACCAGTGCCTATGACATCCGGCTGGCTCCCCATGCCTGGGGCTCCGGCGTCCTCTTCGCCGCCAGCATCCACGTCGCGATGTCGGCGCCGAACTGCCACATCCTCGAAGTGAGCCAGGGCTACATGCCGATGATGAATGAACTCTTCGTCGAGCCGTACGACATCCGTGACGGGTACGTGTACGCGCCGCAGAAGCCGGGGCTCGGCTTCACGCTGCGCCCCGAAGCGTTGGAGCGATTCAAGTATGTCGACGGGCCCGAGTACGAATTCTGATCGACTTACTCCGTACGAAAGCACACACGCAATGAACACCGCGACAGAACCGAGACGCTGGGTCGCAAGCTGGACCGCATCGCTGCAAGGTCCATACCCCATGGGCAACGCTTCGGCACAGCCCGACATGCAGTTGGCGTTTCCGAACCCCACGCAGGGAGCGTGCGATCAATCCTTCCGGTTGATCGTGCGTCCCACGCTGTGGGGGCGAGCCGTGCGCATTCGTCTGAGCAACGCGCTCGGATCGAAGCCGGTGACGTTCTCCGATGCGCACTTGGGGTTGCATCAGGCAAGTTCGGCCCTCGTACCAGGCACCAATCGCACCGTGAAATTTGCCGGTGCGGATTCGACTGTCGTGGCGCCCGGCTCCTCGGTATGGAGCGATCCGGTCGAACTCGATTTCCTCGCCGACCCGGAGGCCATCGAGCTTGCCGGACGCAAGCTGGCCGTGAGTTTCTACGTCGTGGGTCAGAGCGGTCCGATGAGCTGGCATGCAAAGGCGCTGCAGACCTCGTACCTCACCTATCCACGTGCGATTTCGCAGGCGCATGCCGAGCACGATGCGGCCTTCCCGCTCAGTACCAATTCATGGTTTTTTCTCGATGCGGTCGAGATGCTGATGCCATCGGACGCCTATGCGGTCGTGGCGTTCGGTGATTCGATCACCGATGGTTCACTCTCGACGCTCAATGGCGACGATCGCTGGCCCGACGTGCTCGCGCGTCGCCTGCGAGGGGTGCACGGCAATCGCATCGGCGTGGTGAACGCAGGCATCGGCGGCAATCAGGTCATCGGCCCGCCGATTTATACGCCGGAGAAGCCCTTTCCCGGCGGCCCGTCGGCGCTGATGCGCCTCGAACGCGATGTGTTGAGTTTGTCCGGCGTGGGCGCCGTGGTCTGGCTCGAAGGCATCAACGATTTCAGCACCAACGGCAATGCAAGCATGGAGGCGGTGCGCGACGGGCTCATCGAAGGCGTGAGGCGCATGCGCGCCCATCTTCCGGGCGTATTGGTGATTGGGGCCACCCTCGTCAGTGC
>JBIKKL010000118.1:0-10179 GCA_044360365.1 Burkholderiales bacterium
TCATCACGGCTTCCGGGAAGAGGACGACAAGCGCCGTGCATTGAATGACTTCATCCGAGATTCGGGGACGTTCGATGCGGTCGTCGATTTCGATGCAGTGGTGACCGATCCTTCGACCGGCGAGATGCGCACGCCGTTCGTCCACAACACGACGGTCGGCGGCCCGGGGGACAAGCTGCATCCCAACCGCCTCGGGTATCTGGCGATGGGGATGGCGTTCGATCTCGCGGCGTTCCGCTCACCGGGTTAGTGGAGATATTCCCGCGATGCCCGGGTTGATGTGTGCAATTTGCCATTGGCGGCCGCCGTACGCTGCCCCCAGAATCGGCAAATCAACAAAAATGCAGGGAGAATCGATGATGTCAGTCTGTCTTCGGCGAGGTTTAACCGCAGTCGTCGCGGCTTTTGCACTTTCGGTGCCGGTAACACACGCAGCTGTCATCCTGTTCAGTGACAACTTCGACGGCGACGCAGCGGGCTCGGTGTTGAACTTCACCGGCTTCGCAAATTGGACGGTAGTCGGTGGTACCGGCACCGTCGACTACATCCGCAGCGGCGGTTTTGGAATTTCGTGCGCCGGAGGTATCGGCGGTTGCGTGGACACCGACGGGTCGACGGGCAATAGCGGACGCATGCTGTCCAATTCGACATTCAATTTCGTCTTCGGCGAGACGTATCGACTGTTCGTGGACGTCTCAGGCAACCAGCGCGGCGGTCGGGACGAATTGAGTTTTGGTTTGGTAGGACCGGGTTCGGTTTCGACGAGCCTAGCCCTGGGATCATCCGACCCCTTCACGACTGAGTCGCTGGGGTATGCGCCGGGCTCGGGCTTCGCGGGAAGCTATCAAATCTTCATCGAAGGAAGCAGCAACGACAACATCGGTCCGATCATCGACAATGTTCGTTTGGAATGTTTGACGTGCGGGAACAATTCGCAAGTGCCCGAGCCAGGTGCTTTGGCCCTGCTCGGGATTGGAGCAGCTGGAGCATTCGCGCTGCGCAGAAGGAATCGACAGACCTAGTCAGGTGATCGTTTCCTGCAAGAAGCCCTGGCGTTTCCGGGGCTTCTTGCTTTTCGGCCGCAGGGTATGAGTAGAACGTGCGGCTTGGGATAGTTTTGTCGATTCGTTCAAGTCGATGAAGAGGCCGTCGCGACAAGCCTGCTTTTGCGTCGGCCCTGAGGTTCGCGTCGTGAGCCTCGCTCCATTTAGAATCCGTCTGGTCGATTCCGCAAAGAGGTCCGCGTCGAAGAATCGAATTCGTTGCTTCAGTCATCGGATGCGGCGGCGTTCGACAAACTTGCGTGCCTGGGTTCGTCGCGACTAGGGCGCTCAACGGATGAAACCATGGCATTGCGCATACTCCACACCGCCGATTTCCAGATCGGCCGCATCTATTCCCAGTTCGAGCCCGACGATGCCGCGGCCTTGTTCGAAGCGCGCTTTCACGCGGTCGAACGATTGGCGAGATTCGCCGAAGAACAGCGCGTGGATGCCATTCTCGTCGCGGGCGATGTATTCGACGCGCAGACCGTCTCGGACAAGACCATTCGCCGCCTCGCCAACGCGATGCAGGGCTACGACGGCCCCTGGGTGCTGCTGCCGGGCAACCACGATGCTGCCCTTGCGGAGTCGGTCTGGACGCGGGTCGGTCGAATCGGCGCGTTTGCGCCGAACGTCATCGCTTGCCTCGAGCCTGTGGCGCATGTTGTTGCCGACAAGTTCGCGCTGCTCCCGGCGCCCTTGACGCAGCGGCACACCTACGCCGATCTGACGGAATGGTTTGCCGCCGCAGCGACACCCGAGGGACTTCCTCGTATCGGCCTCGCGCATGGCTGCGTACAGGGCGTGTTGCCCGACGATGTCGATTCCGCGAATCCCATCGCTGCCGGTCGTGCATCGACGGCTCGCCTCGACTATCTCGCGTTGGGCGATTGGCACGGCACCAGGCGCATCGACGATCGAACCTGGTACGCGGGCACTCCGGAAACCGATCGTTTCAAGGCAAACGATTCAGGCCAGGCGCTGTTGGTCACGCTCGAGCATCCAGGCGCAGTGCCGCGCGTGGAGGCATTGCCCATCGGTCGTTACCGATGGACGCTGCTCGAATCCCGGCTGGACGTGACCAGTGATCTGGATGAAGCCTTGCGCGCAATCGAAGCCTTGGGGGCAGACGACGTGGTGGAGTTCCGCGTCTCTGGTGTCTGCGATCTGCTAGGGGAGCGTCGACTTCAGCAGGGACTGGAATCCGCTCGTGCCCGGCTGCGCGCGCTCGTACACGAAGGGCAGGCACTGGTGCTCGAACCTACCCAGGACGACATCGAAGGTCTGCATGCGGACGGTTACGTCGGCGAAGTGCTGCAAGCGCTCCGTGCCGAGCAATCGGGATCGAACGCGGCGACGGCGCGCGATGCACTGGTGATCCTCGCGCGCATGCTCGACGATCAGTCAAAGCCGTCGGAGCACGCAGCATGAAGCTTCGACGCCTGCGAATCGAGCACTTCAAGCGCTTCCGGGAGCCACTGACCATCGACGGACTCGTCGACGGCCTCAATCTTTTCGCGGCACCCAACGAGTCGGGCAAGTCCACGGTCGCCGAGGCGATCTGCGCTGCATTCTTCGAGCGGCATCGCTCCGGCAGCGTCGAGCACTTGCGGCCGTGGGGCGATGCAAGCGCGACGCCCACGGTCGAGCTGGAGTTCGATATCGAGGGCAGGCGCCATCGATTGACGAAGGCCTTCCTCGGACGCAAGCGCTGCGATCTCGTCATCGATGGCCAACGTGCGCTCGATGGTGTGGCGGCCGAGGATCATCTCGCGAAGCTGCTCGGGTTCAAGTTTCCGGGCAAAGGGGCGAGCGGGCCCGAACACATGGGCATACCGGGGTTGCTCTGGGTGCGGCAAAGCACGGCACATCAACTTGCCGATGCCGTCTCGCATGCGTCCGATCAGCTGCGACAGATCCTCGGAGAGTCTTTCGGGGAACTCGCTTCGTCCGGGGGTGATGCACTGCTGCGGGAAGTCGAAGCGGCACGCAACGAACTGCTGACGCCATCGAAAGGTGAGCCGAGAGGCGCTTACGAAGCCGCCCGCAAGCGCAGTGGCGAACTCGCCGAGGTTCGCGAGCAGCTCGACCGCGATATTCTTTCGTATCGGGCGAGCGTCGATCGGCTGGCTGCACTTAGACGCGACCATCTCCGGGAAGAGCACGAGCAACCCTGGGGCGAGATCCAACGTCAGCTCGAAGTCGCCCAGGCTCGCCTGGAGGCCGCACAAGGACTGGAGACACAGCAAACCCAGGCCTTGGCGACATTGCAGCAGTGGAGTGCGCAGGTGGCGTCGCTGCGTTCGCAGCTCGAAGCCTTCGCACGTGATGAGACGGCCGTGACCACGCGCCTGCAGGCCGTTCAGACTGCGACGCAACTCGAGATCGCCGCGCAGTCCGAGTTCGCAGCTTGGGAACGTCGGTATCGGGATGCCGTGACGGCCGATGCTCAGGCACGCGCGCAGCTGGAGCGAGTGAGAGCACAGTCCCAGCGTACCGAACTGGCGAAGTCGAAGAGCGATCTCGATGCCGACGTGCATGCGCTCTCCGATGCGCTGACCCGCGCGCGTGAAGAGCGCTCCCGCGTGCTTGCGCTTCAGAGTGAGGCGCAGGCGCTTGCAATCGCGCCGGCCGATCTGAAGGCGCTCAGGAGGCTCTCCGAGTCGCTGCGCGATGTCTGCGTGCGCCTCGACGCTGTCGCGACATCCATCGAGTTCGATCTGGTCGACGGTGCTTCGCTGTGCATCGATGGCGATACGATTGCCGGGCAAGCACGCCGCACCGTGGTGAATCGAACGCAGATCGAGATCGAGGGCATCGGTCGGGTCGTTATCGCGCCCGGCGGCGAGAATCTCGACCAGCTCGCGGCTTCCCGCAGCGCATTGTCGGCCGAACTGGATGCCTTGCTGAGGCAGCTGGGCGTTGCAGGCGTGGCAGAGGCCGAACAACGCGCTCAGCAAGCAGAGCAGCGAGCACGCGACGCCAAGGCAACCCAGAAGGTACTCGATGCGTTGGCGCCGAAAGGTGTGGACACGCTGGAAGCCGAGTTGACGGCACGTACCGCGCGGCTCTCCGAAGTGCGGACCGCGATCGCGGCGTTGCCAGTGGCGACGGACGGCGACACGCTCCTGCCACCGCGAGCGACTGCGCAGACCGAGTCGGAGCGTGCAGCGAGCGCCCTCGAATCGGCAGCGCACGCGTTGAATCAGGCACGCGTCACGGTTGCCAGAGCGCAAAGCGATCTCGCCGCCGCTCGCCAGGAGTTGGCGGCTGCCGAGACGACACTCCACGATGCCCGGCGCGCCGAACGCGTGACGTCCGCACGACAGTCGTTGAGCGACGCTCTGATGCAGGAAGCCGCTGCACGTCAGCGCGTCGAGGTCATCGCGGCCGAACTGAACAGTGTGAACCTGGCGCTCCTGCGGCAGGATGTCGAGCGACTCGCCCGAAGCGCGCAGCAGCTGGAAGCGGACCACAAGCGTCGGCATGACGACATCACGCGCCTGGAAGTCGAGCTGGGCACCAAGGGGGCGCTCGGGCTGGAAGAGCAGCGGGCCGAGGTCGAACGTGAATGCGGGGCTGCATCGCGCCGCGCCGATGAACTCAAGCGCCGCGCCGACGCGCTCGACTACCTCCTGAGGCTGCTGCGCGAAAAGCGATCGGCGCTCGCACGGCGCCTGCGGGAGCCGCTGCAGAAGCACCTGGATCGCTATCTGCAGATCCTCTTTCCCGGTGCGCGTATCGAAGTTGCGGAGGATCTATCGCCCGGAGTCATCACCCGGACAGGTCCGCGCGGGGAGGAAAGTGGGGAGTTCGAGGATCTGAGCCTGGGTACACGCGAGCAGATGGGCATCGTCGCGCGCCTTGCGTATGCGGATCTGCTGAAGGAATCGGGCAAGCCGACGCTGCTGATCCTCGACGATGCCCTGGTGAACAGCGACGAGGCCCGCCTGGGGCAGATGAAGCGCGTGTTGTACGACGCGGCAGCCAGGCATCAGGTGTTGATATTCACCTGCCATCCGGCGGCGTGGCGGGATCTGGGCGTGGTGGCGCGGGGGATTGGATCATGATGGAGGGCCGCGCATGCCGTGGGTGCTTGGACTCCAGCGGATACGGCAATCGAACGATGCGATCCACCGTCGAGAAGGTTGCAAACCGTCTCGGCCCTCGTGCGAGGGCACCACGCGCGAGGACGTGGGCTCGGCCAGCTCGATCGCACATCTTGCTCGGGATCGCCGCGATGCTCGCTACTTGATGTGCTCCAACGGCAATTCCGTCTTTGCGATCACTTTGCGCAGGACGAAGCTCGAATGCACCCCGGTCACGCCTTCGATGCGCGTCAGGCGGCCGAGCAGGAATTCCTCGTAGTAGGTCATGTCCGGCAGCACGGCCTTCAGCAGATAGTCGGCGGACTGTCCGGTGACGATGCTGCATTCGATCACCTCCGGGTATTGCCTCACGGTGCGTTCGAAGTTCTCGAAGCGCTCTGGCGTGTGGCGATCCATCGAGATGCCGATCATCGCCGTGATATTTAATCCGAGCTTCTGCTGATTGAGCAGCGTCACGTGACGCTCGATGATGCCCGCTTCCTCCAATTGCTTGACGCGTCGCGCGCATGGCGTCGGCGAGAGGCCGATCTTCTCGGCAAGCTCGAGGTTGGTGATGCGCGCGTTGGCCTGCATGGCGGCAAGGATGCGCTTGTCGGTGCGGTCGAATTTCATGGGAGGCTCGAGCGGTCAGGATATGGGGTTGGGACTAGGTTAGTGTATAACGCCAATAATGTGATGTTAATTGGTGAAATAACAAAATATCCAGGCGATGGAAGGGCGAATTTGGCGAC
Source organism: Burkholderiales bacterium (assembly GCA_044360365.1). Classification (GTDB taxonomy): domain Bacteria; phylum Pseudomonadota; class Gammaproteobacteria; order Burkholderiales; family WYBJ01; genus WYBJ01. The sequence continues at coordinate 5,884 of JBIKKL010000118.1, forward strand.
ATTCCCCAAGGCTGTTTGCCTATACTTCCTGCGTCGACCGGATTTCCCCGGCACCGAGCACCGCCCGACGCCACAGGCGTCGCACAACCCAGGACGATCGATCATGGCAGCCTACGACCACCGCAAGTACGTTCCCTTCCGTCCCATCGGCCTCAAGGACCGCACCTGGCCGGATCGCGTCATCGAACGCGCGCCCCTCTGGTGCAGCGTCGATCTGCGGGACGGCAACCAGGCCCTGATCGAGCCGATGAACGTTGCCCAGAAGATGCAGCTCTTCTCCCTCTTGGTGAAGGTTGGCTTCAAGGAAATCGAAGTCGGTTTTCCTGCGGCCTCCCAGCCGGATTTCGATTTCGTGCGACAGCTCATCGATGGCGGTCACATCCCGGACGACGTCACGGTTCAGGTACTCACCCAGTCGCGGCCCGAACTCATTGCGCGCACCTTCGAGTCGCTCAAGGGGGCCAAACGCGCGATCGTTCATCTCTATAACTCCACATCGACGGTCCAGCGCGAGCAGGTCTTCGGACTCGATCGTGCCGGCATCACCAGGATCGCGACCGACGGCGCGAAGCTCGTCAAGGAAACCGCCGCGCATCATCCCGGTACCGAGTGGACCTTCGAATATTCGCCCGAGAGCTTCACCGGCACCGAACTCGATTTCGCCGTCGAAATCTGCAATGCCGTGATCGACGTGTGGCAACCGACGCCGGCGCGCAAGTGCATCATCAACTTGCCGTCGACGGTCGAGATGGCAACGCCGAATGTCTATGCCGATCAGATCGAATGGTTCTGCCGGCACGTCGCGCGGCGCGATTCGATCCACATCAGCTTGCACACGCACAACGATCGCGGGTGCGCCGTGGCGGCGGCCGAGCTTGCGGTCATGGCGGGCGCGGATCGCGTCGAAGGTACATTGCTCGGCAACGGCGAGCGCACGGGCAACATGGATATCGTCACGATGGGCATGAACCTCTACAGCCAGGGCATCGATCCGCACCTCGACTTCTCGTGCATGGACGAGATCATCCGGGGCGTCACCGCATGCACGCAGATGCCGATCCATCCGCGTCATCCCTATGCGGGAGAACTCGTGTTCACCGCGTTCTCCGGCAGCCATCAGGATGCGATCAAGAAGTGTCTCGCCAAACGCTCGGACGAGGCGCCCTGGGAGGTGGCGTATTTGCCGATCGATCCGGCGGATCTCGGTCGCTCGTACCAGGAGGTGATTCGAATCAACAGCCAGTCGGGCAAGGGCGGCATTGCCTACGTGCTCGAACAGCAGGCGGGTTTCCAGCTTCCGCGATGGCTGCAGATCGATTTCAGCGGTGTCGTGCAGAAATTCGCCGAATCGACCGAATCGGAAGTCGAAGCCGATCGCATCGTGAAACTGTTCGAAGCGCACTACCTCGGTCAGCGCGCACCCTATGAACTCACCGGCTACCAGGTCACGCGCGAGAACGACGAGGATCGTCTGCAGGCGAACTTGAGGGATGCGGCAAAGCCCATCGTCCTGCAGGGCAAGGGCTCGGGCGTCGTCGGCGCATTCGTATCGGCACTCGAGCAGCACACGGGCAAGCGCCTCGTCCTCGTCGAATACAACGAACACACGTTGAGTTCGAGTGCAGGCGCTGGCGCGGATGCCGTGACCTACGTGCAGATCAACATCGACGGCAATCGCTATTGCGGCGTCGGCCGCAGCAGCGATATCGTGGAAGCCTCGTTGCGGGCCATACTCTCGGCCGTGAACCAGCAGGCGTCCGTCGCGCCCGCCATCGCCGCCTGAGTCGTTTCGGCATCGTTGGGGAGTCGGGTGCGGTTCCGGCGGCGATGGTCCGCGCTCGGCAGGGTTGATACACTGAACTCGCGTGTAGCCGCACGCGCTGCGGCTGGATCAACCCGAGGAGCCTGCCATGAACCGACGCGCCAAGCCGAATTCGACAGCGCTCGATCCGTCGCGGCAATGGCCGTATCGGCAGTGTTTCGCGTCTGCATTGCTGGTCAGCGCGTCGCTAACAGCATTCCACGCAGCAGCGTATCCCACCAAACCGCTGCGGTTCGTTGTGCCCTATCCGCCTGGTGGGCCTGTGGACATCACGGCACGAATCGTCGGCCCCGAGCTGTCGCAGCGCCTTGGTCAGCCGGTCGTGATCGACAACCGTGGAGGTGCCGGCGGCATTCTCGGCAGCGATGTGGTCGCAAAATCGGTGCCGGACGGACACACGCTGTTGTTGGGAACGGTGTCGAATGCGATCAACCCGTCCGTCGTGCCCAAGCTGCCGTTCGATGCGAGCCGCGACTTCACTCCCGTCACGATGCTCGTGGTCATCACCAGCATCCTGGCCGTGCATCCCGGATTGCAGGCGACCTCGGTGCAGTCGTTGCTGGCGATGGCGAAAGCGAAGCCCGGCGCCCTGCGTTACGCGTCGACCGGCAACGGCACGCCGGGACATCTGGCGGCCGAGCTATTCAAAGTCATGGGCGGCGTCGATATCTTGCACGTCCCCTACAAGGGAGCGGCACCTGCGCTGGTCGACGTGATGAACGGTCAGGTGCACATCGTGCTGTTGAGCGCACCCGGACTGCTTCCACACGTGCAGTCGGGACGGCTTCGCGCGCTTGCCGTCACCAATGCCCAACGCTCGTCGCTGCTTCCCGAGTTGCCGACGATCGCGGAGTCGGGCCTGCCGGGATTCGAAGCCGAGGGCTGGCACGGCGTGTTCGTGCCGAGCGCAACACCGGGCACCACCGTGGCCATCCTCAACCGCGCGTTGCTCGATGTGTTGACGCGCGACGACGTTCGCAAACGACTCATGCAAGGCGGTGCCGAACCGGTCGGATTGCCGACGACGCAGTTTGTCGCGAAATTCAAGGCCGAAATGGAGCGATGGGCGCGCGTGGTCAAGTCTGCCGGGATCAAGGCTGACTGATCGGCGCTGTCGTGACGATCCGCGTTCCGCCGATTCGAGCGCGAACTGCACCGTCAGACGCGCTTCGCCCAGTGATGGATCGCGCAACGTAATCGCAGCGGTTGCAACCTGTTATGCCTTAACGCGGTCGCGATTGACTTGCGTCAAGTATCGTTGCACCCCGACTGTGGAGACTGTGCGCCGTCCTGGTCAACCCGGCCATACCGTGAGGAGTGCGACATGCCCTTCAGAATCCTGCTCGCTGCCGATGGCAGTTCAATTGCCCGCAATGCCGCGCGCTTTCTCGTCGAACGCTTTGCCTTGCCCGACGAGCGCTGCCAACTCGATGTGATCAACGTGCATTACGCGGTGCCGCCCCGCGCGGCATCCGCGCTCGGGCGCGACATCGTCAGTTCCTATTATCGAGACGAGTCTAAGCAGGCACTGGAAGCCGTTCGACGCATGCTGGATCAACGAGGCATCAAGTACAACGCCGTCATGAAGGTCGGCATGCCCGCAGCGCGTATCGTCGATCATGCCGAGCAGTGCGAGGCGGATCTCATCGTCATGGGTTCGCATGGCAAGGGCGCGGCCAAGAGTCTGCTGCTCGGGTCGGTGGCCCAGGGGGTGCTCGCCGGCTGCAGCATCCCGGTGCTACTGGTGCGCGAGAGCCGTGTCCCTCCGATTGCCGGCCCCATTCTGATGGCGGTCGACGGCAGTGCGTTCACGAAGAAGGCGATCGCCTGGCTGCTTCGACATCGCGCCCTCGTCGTCGGGGAGCGCGAGATCGTTCTGATCCACGTGGCGGCCGATGAGAATGGATTCCCGCTGGGGCTGCGCAAAGGCATGACGCGAGGGATCCAGGAGGCGGAGTTCGAGCAGGCCATGGCACCCGCTCGACGTCAGTTCGAGCGCGCCGGCGTGAAGTGGCGAGAGATTTTTGCGTGCGGCGCGCCGGGACCATGCATCGCCGAAGAAGCGAAGCGCGTCGGCAGCGGGCTGATTGTCATGGGTTCGCACGGCCGCGGCGAGATGACGAGCCTGTTGCTGGGCTCGGTCACGCAGCGGACGCTCGGCCTATCCTCGGTGCCGATACTGGTCGTGCGATGAAGGCGAGCCGCACGGGATAGCGCAGCCGACCGATCGGCCGAGCCCCTTGACGACACCGCAGGGCCTCGCGGTGTCGTCGTGAGGGCAGCAACTACTTACTGGATCTTGATGTTGCCGCGCTTGATGATTTCGGTGAAGCGCGCTTTCTCTGACGCGAGATAGCGGCCGAACGGCTCTGCCGGTCGGTAGTCGACTTCGATGCCGACGGCGTTGAGCTTCGAGCGGGTGTCCTCGATCTGCATGATCTTGTCCATGGCGGACGCCAGTCGGTCGACGAGCG
>JBIKKL010000281.1:0-6389 GCA_044360365.1 Burkholderiales bacterium
GTATCTGCGCTGCAGGTAACGGCTATACTCGCGCCACTTTTCAGCCTTCGAACGCCGATGCAGAGGCAAGTCCAACCCGTGCGTGTCCCGGGCAGCGAACAAACGCTGTCCAAGGCGCAACAGCGATTCAATCGCCAGATTCGCCAGATCGAGAAGCTGCGCGATCAGCTCCGCAATTGGGAAGCCGTGACGACGCGCTATCGGGAACGCTACGTCCGGGAGCTGCTGCCCCTCATCGAGTCGTCGCTCGATCTTCAGGTGAAGCTGGTGCATGCCCTGCATGCGGGCATCGCCGAAAAGGGACTCAGCCGCGAGGAGCGATCCAAGCTCGCCGGGGTGATCGAGGATCTCGCGGAGGAAATCCTCTCCGAGCGGGACGACGAAAGCATCAAGGCGATCTTCAATACCTACAGCGTCGTCGACTACGACAGCCAGGAAGCCGCCGAACGCAACGAGGTGAAGTCGTTTCTCGAAGACATGTTCGACCTCGACCTGGGCGACGAGGACTTCGACAGCACCGAAGACGTGTTCCAGCGCGCGAAGGAGCAGTTCCGCGACAAGCAGGACACGAGCAAGATTTCGGATGCCGAGGGTGCAGACGCGCGCACACCGCGCAAGAAAACTGCACGCCAGCTCGCCAAGGAAGCACGGGCCGAAGCGGACGCCCAGCGCCTGAACCAGACGCTGCGCGAGATCTACCGCAAGCTCGCGAGCGCCCTGCATCCGGACCGCGAATCCGACCCCGAGGAACGCACGCGCAAAACTGAACTCATGCAGCGGATCAACCTCGCCTACGCCAAGAACAATCTGCTGCAGCTGCTGGAACTGCAGCTCGAAGTCGAACACATCGGCGAGAGCCTGATCACGAACCTGGACGACGAGAAGCTGCGCCACTTCAACGCGATCCTCAAGGAGCAGATCGCCGAACTGAAGCAGGAGCTCGCCCACGTGCACTCCGATTTCTGCGCGCGCTTCAGTGTCGACCCTTTCTCCGGCACCCGGCCCGAGATCCTCGAGCGCAACCTGCAGCGCGAGATCTTCGCCGTCGAGCGGGACAATGTCGAACTGGAGCAGGACCTGGGACTGCTCGGCCGGCCCAAGGGGGCCAAAGCCTGGCTGCGAAAACTTCGTGCCCGGGCACGGGAAGGCCGCCCGTTTCCCTTTTAGGCGCCGCCTATTTGCGCATGCGCCCGATGAGCTTGCCGTCCCGGGCCGCGTCGTAGGTGCTGTTCCACACGTACTCCAGGTTGCCGGTGAACCCGATGCTGAACGCTGCCGAGGTCAGGGCCGACGCAAACGTGATCTGCAGTTCGCGGGTAGCCCGCGAACTGTCGAAGATGTCGAGCGCAGATTCGAATGCGAACTCGGCATCTTCGTGATGGGCATTGGCCACCGATACTTCGAACACGTTGCCCGGCACGTAGTAGAAAAAATCGTCGCGATTCTTCGTCATGCTGATGTGCGGATCCGCGCCGAGGATCATCACCGGTTTGCGCACGCGCGCGAGGTAACCGCGTAGCTCGCTGAACTCGCTTGCCGGATCCAGCAGGATCGCCCCCAGCACCGGCGCGCCCTGGGCCAGGGAAACAGCAACGGCTGCGGCTCCGAACGAATGGCCCGCAATCACGATGCGCTCGCGATCGATGCGCGCATCGAGCCTGGGAACGCCGCGACGGATCCTTTCGACCAGACGCGCGAGGGTCTTGCCGTGATCGATCCACGGCCCTTCGTTCGGCAGATCCACCGTGAGGCTGTGCAGCCCCCAGGTCGCGAGATGATAGGCCTGATAGGCATGATCGACGCGCGAGTTGCCGTAGCCATGCAGCAGGATGACCAATGGCGCTCTATCCTTTGCGGACGAGAGAAAGAGGTCACCGACGATCCGTCCGTTGGCCATCGAATCGAGTTCGATGTCGTCCTCCTGGGTGACTTCGAAGGGACCGCGCAGTCGAAACTGATCGATGTCCGGGCTGTGGTCGAGGAGATGCCGCTGCAGTTTGCCCAGTGTCTCGGTCTGCAAGGGCGTCGTGCTGACCTCCGGCAGACGAGCGCAGCCGGCAACCATGGCCGTTGCCACGACCCATGCCCACAACCGACGCCGCGTCGCAGCCCGACCGGGGGAAACCGACGAGACCCGCTGCGCAATCATCGGGGGGGAATCGACAGGAGTCACCGATGCGCTTACTTGCGATTCAAGCCGTACATCGTGCCCTTGCGCGCAGCATCCCGAAAGCTCGACCAGGCGTAATCGAGCTTGCCCGTGTAGCCGATGCTGAACGAAGCTGCCGTGAGGGCGCCCACGAACTCGAGTTTCGCCTGATCGGCCGCGTTGAAGTCGGTATCGAGCGCGAATTGGGCGTCGTCGTGCTGAGCGTCGGCGATGGACGTCTCGGATACCCCTTTGCCGATGCTGGTATAGAAGACCCGGCGATTTCGCGTCGATCCGAGCCGCTCGTCCGCACCGACGATCGCGACCGGAGCGCGGACCTTGCGCAGGTACGTGGGCAGGCCCCGGATGGCGTCCGCGGGATCGAGCAAGACCGCGCCCGAGGTACGCGCACCGCTCGCCAAGGCGACGACGACGGCGGTCGCGCCGAACGAATGTCCGGCGAGTACGATGCGCGCCGGATCGATCCCCTTGTCGATGCTGCCGGGGTCGAGGCGAACGTGCTGGACGAGGCGAGACAGCAGCGTGCCGTTGCCGACCCACGGGCCGCGACTGCGCACCTGCACGACGAGCGCGTGCATGCCCCAGGTTGCGAGATGCATCCCTTGCTGTGCGTGGTCGGCCTTCGTGTTGTCGTAGCCGTGCACCAGGATCACCAGGGGTGTACGTTCCACAGTCGCTGCAGGGACGTAGAGATCTGCCCGTACCTTTTCCTTCGAGCGCAAGGTCACCGTGATATCGCGCCTCACGATGGCCTGAAACGGCCCTCGCTTGCGGAATTGGTCGACGCTCGGCACGGCATCGAGCACGGACTGTCGCAGCGTGGCGACATCGATGGCCTGCGCTAGCGAGGGTTCGGGTTCGACCTCCGCGACGAGCGCGTGGCTTACCGGTGCCGTGCAGGCGAAGGCTGCAACGAGGGCGCACCCCAAGGCGCGTGCGAGACTTCCAGGCATGACGATGATCGATTCCCGTTGAGTGATCGGGCGGACTGCGAAGTTTATTGTCCGTCTGCGCAAAATCAACTCCCTCGGGTACATAAGGCTAGACAATGCATCGCTCGCAGACGTTCCTCGCCTGCCCACGTATCTTCGAACGAGTTCCGCCCCGTTACGATGCTGCGCCCGTCGCGCACCGCGATTCGGCGGATGACCCAAACAGTGCACCCGCGACGGACTGCTAAACTGCCCTATTCGATGCGCATCAAAGCCGGAGGAGCCTGCCATGAACGAAGTCCATGCCGATGACGACCTGCGCCTGATCGCCGATTCAGTCAGCGCCTACACCCGAGCCGACGCAGATCTGATTCGCATGCGCCGCCTGCGGGGCTCGCTGCCGGGTTACGAACGCGACGCATGGCAAAAGATGGCCGACATGGGCTGGACCGGCCTCCTCATTCCCGAGGCCTACGGCGGCGCCGGGCTCGGATTCGCGCACATGCGCGTCGTGGCTGAAGGCCTGGCGCGGGTGCTCGCACCCGAACCGCTCGTTCCGGTCGCCGTTCTGGCGGCGCGGCTTGTCCTGCACGGATCGAACGAGTCGCTCAAGCGCGATCTGCTGCCTTCCATCGCCTCCGGAGCGCGACTTATCGCGGCCGCACTCTTCGAAAACGCCGAAGGCGCCGCGGGCAGCGCAAACGATACCCGTGCGGAACCCTCCTCGAACGGCTACACCCTTCGCGGCACGAAGCGCTTCATCGTGCCGGGTGCAGCCGCCGACGGCTATATCGTCTCGGCACGCGAAGGCACGCAAACGCTGCTCTGCTGGGTACCGGCAACCACGGCCGGAATGCGTTCCGAGGCTCACACCCGAGCGGACGGCACCGCCTGCCAGACCCTGCACCTCGAAGGGGTAGCTGTGCCCAAGTCCGCAGTCATCGCAGTCGGCGAAACAGCGCAAGCCGCCATCGCACGGGCGGTCGATGAAACGAACGTCGTTCTCGCTGCCGAATTGCTCGGCGCCATGGATCAGTCCCTGACCATCGCACTCGACTACCTGCGTACCCGCGAACAATTCGGCCGGGCCATCGGCAGCTTCCAGGGTCTGCAGCATCGCACCGTGGATCTATGGATGCAAAAGGAGCTTTCCATTGGTGCGGTCGACGATGCCGTGCGCACGCTCGACAGCACGGACGATCCCAGGGCGCGCACGCTTGCGGCAAGTCGGGCGAAGTCCCGTTGTGCGGACGCAGCACTGCTCGTTACCCGTGAAGCGATCAAGCTGCACGGCGCGATGGGCTTTACCGACGAGTGCAACGTCGGCCAGTACCTGCAGCGCTCCCTTGCGTTGTCGGCCTGGCTCGGCAACGGCGCAGCACATCGGCGCCGCTACGCCCAACTGGCCGATCCGCCGCCGGTGACCACACGCACCACGCAAGCGCCCGTGGCCGAAAGCCCGCCCGACACCGACTGGAACGCGATGACGGACGACGAGTTTCGCCAGGAGGTGCGCAGCTTCTTCGAAGCGCACTATCCCGAGCACATGCGCTTCATGCAGCGGCGCGCCCGCTGGTCCGAGATCAAGGACTGGACCCTGCTCATGTCGCGCAAGGGCTGGATCGCACCCGCATGGCCGCGCGAGCATGGCGGCATGGGGCTCTCGCCCGCGAAGTTCATCGTTTACGCCGAGGAGCAGGAGCGCTGGGGAATCTCGCGGGCGCCCGACATGGGCATCCTCATGCTGGGACCGATCGTCATGCGCTTCGGCACCCCGGCTCAGAAGGCGAAATACCTGCCGAAGATCATCGCCTGCGAACACATCTGGTGCCAGGGGTACTCGGAGCCCAATTCAGGGTCGGATCTCGCCAGCCTGCGCACGACAGCGGTCGAAGACGGCGATCATTATGTGATCAACGGCTCGAAGATCTGGACCTCGGGCGCGAGCGACGCGAATCACATGTTCATGCTCGCACGCACCGCCCAAACCGCAAAGAAGCAGGAAGGCATCAGCTTCTTCATCGTGCCGCTCGACACGCCCGGCATCCGCATGCGGCCCATCCGCAACATCGCGGGCCACGAAGAGTTCTGCCAGGAGTTCTTCGACGACGTGCGCATCCCGAAGGAAAATCTCGTCGGCGAACTCAACAAGGGCTGGACCGTCGCGAAGGCCCTGCTGGGTTTCGAGCGCCTCAACAACGGCAGTCCGCGCCGCGCGCAGTACCCGATGCTCAAGCTCGGTGCCATCGCCCGGGCGCGCGGTGTGTGGGACGATCCCGAGTTCCAGTCGAAGTACACGAAGCTGCGGCTGGACGTGCTCGATCTGGGCGCGTGCTATCGACGCTTTGCGGATGTCGTGCGCAATGGCGGCACGCCCGGCCCGGAAGCGTCGTTCCTCAAGGTGTGGTCCGGCGAATCCCTGCAGCGGCTCGCGGAGCTGTCGATCGAAACGGCGGGCGAGGCAGGCTCCCTGCGCGGCCCGAACGACTTCGACGGCGAAGCCGTGGATATCCTCGGGTCGTACTACAACCTCTTCGGCGCAACGACCGCCTCGGGCACGAACGACATCCAGCGCAACATCATCTCGAAGCGGGTGCTGGCGCTGCCAGGATGATTGAACTCAGGCGGGTGCGTAGCCATTCGTAGCCGACGCGCTCCTGTTCGAGCCGCACCTGCGCTGCGATCCGATCCCGGCGCAGGTCCGCGTACAGCGCCTGCTCCTCGTCGTTCAGCCGCGACAGCTCGTGCCGCACGGGTTCGGGCTCCTGCGTCCAGTGTGCTTCGTGGGCCATCAGCGTCTCGCGATCCATGAGCAGCGAGCGCACGTGCGCAAATCGCGCCCGGAGTGCATCGAGAATCGCGAAGCCGTGCGTATCGATGTCGCCCCAGTAGTGGATCTCGCACGCCGCCAGCCATCGCGCCTTGGCGAGCGCATCCCAGCCGTACCCGGCACCAAAGATCCCGATGCTCTCCGGAACCGACGGCAACGCGAGGTAGTTGGTTTCGTTTTCGGTGATGAATACACGCCGCACCGAAAGCTGCATGACAGCGAAGTTGTCGGCATCGAGCGAGATGTCGGCCATCCGCGTGCCGGGCAGAGGCACGATGACCTCATCGAGCACGCGAAAGCGGATGCGCACCGGCTTGTCGAGAAACCCGTAACGCGCGGCGAATTTCGATAGCCCCGCGTGCGCCGGATCCATCGCTTCGGGAGGCAACGCAAGCTCGAACAGCTCGGCCAGCACGCCACGATGTGCCTCGATGAACTTGCTGTGGACGCCGGGTAC
>JBIKKL010000321.1:0-5826 GCA_044360365.1 Burkholderiales bacterium
CCCATCGCCACACCGATATCGGCGGCCTTCAGCGCCGGTGCATCGTTGACGCCGTCACCAGTCATCGCCACCACGTGTCCGCTTCCCTGCAGTGTGCGCACGATGCGCAGCTTGTGCTTGGGCGCCACGCGGGCGAACACCGAAGTCCGTAGCGCCGCCGCCGCAAAGGCGGCGTCGTCCAGTTGGTCGAGTTCGATCCCCGTGAGCACTGACGCACCAGCGTCGACGATGCCGAGATCGGAAGCAATGCGCAGCGCCGTACGCGGGTGATCGCCGGTGATCATGATCACGCGCACACCTGCCCTTCGGGCCTGGGCAATAGCCACAGCCGCCTCTTCGCGCGGGGAATCGATAATGCCGACGGTACCGAGGTATTCCAGGTCCTGCTCGAGCGCGGCTGTCCCCACCGCATCGGACGGAATCCGTACGCCGGGTGCCAGCGTGCGACGCGCCACGGCCACAGTGCGCAGCGCATCACCAGTCATCGTCGCAACGTCGGCCAGCACCTGCGCGTGCAAAGCGGCATCGAGCAGCACCGTGGACGCGCCGCGACGCGCGTGGGAGCAATGAGCCAGCAATACATCGGGGGCACCCTTGGTGAAGAGCACGTGCGCATCCTCGCAGGCATGATCCTTGACCAGCACCGACATCATCTTTCGCTGCGAGGTGAACGGAATCTCGCCGATGCGCTCGAAGCGCTCCTTCCCTTCGGCATCGGATCCGCTCCCCTCGATATTGCCCAACTTGTGCTCGGCCACCAGGAACGCGGCGTCGGTTGGGTCACCCTGAATGTCCCACGTGCCGTTCTCGCGCTGCTGGAGTTGGGCATTGCCGGCGAGGCTTCCGCCCTGCAGCACGGCGTGCAGCTCGTCGAGCATGGGGCCTGGGGCCAATTCGGCGCCGGCGTGCTCGGCCATGCCATCCGGTACGTAGCCCACCCCGGTGATGTCGATGCGCCCCGAGGTCGTCGTCACCCGCTGTACCGTCATTTCGCCGCGCGTCAACGTACCGGTCTTGTCCGACGCGATGACGGATGCCGAGCCCAGTGTTTCGACCGAGGCAAGCTTCTTGACGATAGCGTGATGGCGCGCCATGCGGCGCACACCCATCGCGAGCACGACCGACAGGATCGCCGGTAGTCCTTCGGGCACTGCAGCAACAGCCAGCGAGACGCCCAGCAGCAGTACCGTGACGACATCGGCGACGCCATGGAGATCCGAGATGAGCAGAATCGTGATCACCACGACGGCGGCGATCAGCAGGGCAGCAATGCCCAGTGCCTTGCCCAGATCCGCGATCTCGAATTGCAGCGGCGTCGGTACGTCGGGCGTGGTATCGAGCAGCGTGGCGATACTGCCCATCTCGGTCTGCATACCCGTCGCGGTAACGATGGCGCGTCCGGTTCCCTGTGCGACCGCCGTACCCTTGAATACCATGTTAAGTCGATCGCCCAGCGCCGCAGCGGCAGGTAACGTTGCGACAGCCTTCATTACGGCCTCGCTCTCGCCCGTCAAAGGCGCTTCCAGCAGCATCAGCGCGGCCGCCCGAGTCAGGCGCGCATCGGCGCCCACGGCGTCGCCCTCCGCGAGCACCAGTACGTCGCCCTTGACGAGTTCGGCGCTTGGTACACGAGTCACAGCGCCGTCGCGCAGTACGGCCGACGTCGCGGATGTCATCCTCGCTAGCGCTGCCACCGCCTTCGCCGCCTTGGCCTCCTGCAGCCAGCTCAGCATCGAATTCAGCACCACCACGCAGGCAATGACGATCGCATCCAGCGGCCAACCGGCCGCACCTTCACGGCCTCGACCTTCGAACCACCAAACGGCAAATGCCACCGCAGCCGCCGCGCCCAGCAGGTAGACCAGCGGATCCTGAAGCTGTGCCAACGCGCGACGCCAGAGTGGCACTGGTGGGGCAGAACGCAGCTCGTTGGGCCCATCTGCGCGCAGCCGCGTGGCAGCCTCCAGGGCGCCGAGACCTCGTTCCAGATCGGTGCCGAGAGCCACGGCCAGATCCGAACTCTCGATCAGCGACGGGTCGTCGGGTGGCGGGATTGCTCCGCCTTCGATGGGTGCTTGCGGAAGCACTACGCAGTCCGTTCGGTGCCACTACCGACTGCGTACGGGACTTGCTGCTGCATCAACGGCACTGTCCCACGTCGCTCAGGGACGGGAAATTCGCATGCTTGCGCTTACGCAGCGATGACGAACAGCCGCATCGAGCCGCCCTCGGTATCGATGCGCAGAACGTTCCCGTCTCGGACCGCACCAGAGGTGAGGTTCTGCAGGGACGGCGTTGAGCAAAGCATGGGGTGTTCTGAGCCTTCAAGTGCGTCCAGCGCGCAGCGTTCGGAGAAAAAAGGGAGAGTAGGTGGATACCCCGGGAATAGCCACAACGCAGAGCGTGCTCGTGGTATCGAGCGCGACGATGCGCGTCTGCCCGCGCCGCATCTGTGCGCTCACGCACACTGTCCCCGCGCCGACTCGAACTACAACACTACGCTTCTTTGGCGCGATGTGTCCACGAATATAGTGCGTCGTAAAGGGCACAGATGGGTAATCACTGCAAGCGTTCGACAGCGAACGGACATCGCGCAGTTCGACGCGCAGAGTGTCCTTCAGTCCGTTGAGGCCGGCGGTCCAGGGTCTCACCGCCGCCGACAGCCGTTGGCGCAATCCGCAACCCGAATGAACGTAAGGCTACCCGCATGAACCCGACAGCAGCCCTGCACCAACTCGGCCAGAGCCTCTGGCTCGACAACATCACGCGCACGTTGCTGGTCAGCGGCACGTTCGAACGCTACATCAGGGATCTGTCGGTGACCGGACTCACCTCGAACCCGACGATCTTCGAACACGCGATCGGCGCCAGCGACACCTACGACGAAAGCATCTCCGCGCTCGCCACCACCGGGCTGTCGGACGAGGACCTGTTCTTCGAACTCGCCCTCGAAGATCTGACGCAGGCTGCCGACCTGCTCCGCCCGATTTTCGATACGACCTGCGGCGTGGACGGCTGGGTATCGCTCGAGGTGTCGCCGCTGCTGGCCGAGAACACGGCGCAAACGATCCGGGCTGCGAACCGGCTGTGCAAGAAGGCGGCACGGAAGAATTTGTTCATCAAGATCCCGGGAACGCCACAGGGCCTCGAGGCGATCGAGCAGGTCGTCTTCGATGGCGTACCGGTCAACGTCACGCTGCTGTTCTCGCGCGACCAGGTGCTGACCGCGGCTGAGGCCTACATACGCGGCCTCGAGCGCCGGTTGGCGGCAAGCCTGGATCTGAACGTGGCCTCGGTACTTTCCCTCTTCGTCAGCCGCTGGGATGTGGCGGTGAAACCGGAGATCCCGCCGCACTTGCACAATCGGTTGGGCATCGCCATCGCGACACGCACTTACAAGGCGTACCGCGAGTTGTTGGCAACTGCGCGCTGGCGCCGCCTCGCCGCCGCAGGTGCTAAGCCGCAGCGCCTGCTGTGGGCCAGCACCGGAACCAAGGACCCTGCCGCCCGGGACACGTTGTACGTACAGGCGCTGGCCGCACCCGGGACGATAAATACGATGCCCGAGAAGACGCTGCTGGCCTTTGCGGAGCACGGCCAGGTCGAACATGCATTGCCGACCGACGGCGGCGCCGCTGAAGCCGAGATCGAGGAATTCCGCGCCGTAGGCATCGACGACGATGCACTGGCCGCGCAGTTGCAACGCGACGGTGTCGATGCGTTCGCAACCTCATGGCACGCCTTGATGGCATGCCTTCGAGAGAAGCGATCAGCGCCGAGGCCACAGCGGTCGACACTGGCATGAACTCAGCCCCCACGCGACCGACCTGCCAGGCGTATGTGACGCATCATGTCGAGATGGGCACCCGTCACACGCGCGAGCAGATCGCAGCCGCCCCTCGCCGGGCTTGCACCTGCTAACCCTGTTTACCGGCTGCAGGCCCGACGTCCGCTACCTCCAGAAGATTCTCACCCGACTTCAGGCGATGCGCCTGTCGCGCCTGTTCCTCGATAGCGCCTGCTTCGCTATAGAGTCCGGCTTCTGCTGTGGTGGATGCCGCATGGCCCTCTCTGCGCGTGGTATCGGTAGGAACGCGCTCGTTCCGGGCTGCATGCTCGTCCGATGAGCTTTCTGCCAACACGGTGACGGGCACTCCCTGCGGGAAGACGATCTCTCTCGCCTCGTCGGGCATCGAGATTCCATGCTTCTGGAAGGCAAGCTTCACGAGGCGTATCACCGACGAGCGCACCTTCAGCCAGCTGTTCTCGCGTCCGTTCAGCCAGAAGTACACACGCAGGTTGACCGTTGACTTCCCCAGGCTGTCCGCGAGCACGGAGGGCTCGGGATCGTTCAAGACAGCCGGGTGCTCCATGAGCACCTTGCGCGCCACTTCCTGGGCCTCGTT
Organism: Burkholderiales bacterium; assembly: GCA_044360365.1. Taxonomy (GTDB): domain Bacteria; phylum Pseudomonadota; class Gammaproteobacteria; order Burkholderiales; family WYBJ01; genus WYBJ01. Next base: position 4,407 of record JBIKKL010000321.1, read on the forward strand.
GATCGAGTCCTGGTAGCCGATGCCGACGATGAAGTCCTCCCGTCGATTGCGGTTCGTTGTGTAATTTCGCAGGTTGGTCTTGTAGACGGTGGCGTTAGGAATCTGTACGAGATGCCCCTCGAGGGTCATCAGGATCGTCGTGCGTACGTTCAGCTGCTGTACGTAACCGGTCACCCCGGCAATGTCGACGAGATCGCCCGTCTCGAAGGGACGCTGCATGCTCAGAAAGATGCTGGCCAGAAAATTCTCGGTGATGTCGCGAAACGCGATGCCGATCGCCAATCCGACCAACCCGGTGCCGCCGACCACGGTCAATGCCAGTTGGGTCAGTCCGGAGACTCTCAATACGACATACGTACCGAAGAGGAAGACAAGAACGCCTGCCGCCTTGGCGATTACGTTGAGCAACAGCTTGGCGCGTATGCGTGGGCCGAGGAACGCCCGTGCGCCGCGCGTGGCGAGAATGCCGGCGAACACAGACATCGCCATGATGAGCAACGCGAAGAAGACAAAGGGAAGCGCATGTACGAACTCGCGCCATAGCGCCGACAGCCCGCGCCACGCCGGGCCAAGATCCCAGATCGATGGAGTCGACACCTCCATTCGGTTCGCCACCGCGACGACGCCCTGGGTGTTGCGCGCGACCTCGCCAGCCCATTTCTTCAGTTCGTCGGAGTGCACCTGCCCCTCGAGAAATACCACACCTTCCTCGACCCGGACCCGCGGATCGGTAAACCACTCGGTGGCATGAAGCACGCGCTGCAGGCGCTTCGCAATTGCCTCGTCGCCTGCCACCGGTGTCACGTCCACTCTTACAGGGGCAGAAAGCCCATCACGACCGGCCTCGGCTAGCGCCTTCTCGTCGGAGGCAGATGCGACGGGCCCCTGCGCTGCGGCGGGGAAACAAAGAACAATAAGAATGAAGGCCAGCACATGCGGCACGTTGCCCTGTGCACGCCCATCGGAATGTTGCCGCTGTCGAAGCGAAGCTGCACGACGACTTGACGCCGTTCTGCTCCCAAGCAACGTCCGGCACGCCCACCACGCGCGCAGGTGCTTGCAGACCGAGTGGCCCCACGTCGTCACGGTTGTACTTCACCCACCGCGCGGCTTAACGATGAATGTGTATCGGATGCGTTCGCACGCTCACCCGACATAGCACCGTACAGACGACGGGACTGGCCGGCATCTTCGACGCTGTTCTCGATGCTACATCCATAGGCAATCGCCGTGGCGGCGACTGCACACAGCAGCGCGAGCACGAAAAGCGCCCGCGGTATCGTCACGAACGCTCGCGCGGCACGTTCCACGTCTCTCGCGATTTCCTCCTGCGTCAGCAACACCGCAAGCATCAAAACCAGCCCCACCCCCACGCCGACGGCCAGCAGTACGAGCGCGAGGCGAGCCCTTGATGCTCGCC
>JBIKKL010000475.1:0-4172 GCA_044360365.1 Burkholderiales bacterium
CCTATTCGGGCGGGATGCCGGCAGCACGGACCACTTTGGCCCACTTCGCGATCTCGCTCGTAACGAGCGCCTGAAACTCGGCCACGGCCATGGGTTGTGGCACCAACCCCTGCTTGCGAAAGGCTTCCTTCACGGAAGTTTCGGCCAGCGTCTCGCGCAGAGCCGAGTTCAGTTTCTGCACGCTGCTCGCGGGCGTGCCTCCTGTCGTGAAGAGGCCGTACCAGGCATTGATCTCGACGCCCGGATAGCCCGATTCCCGGAACGTGGGAACATCGGGCAGAAATTCGGAGCGCTCGATCGTGGTGACTGCAATCGGACGCAGCCGACCCGCCTGCATGTTGGATCGTACGGTCGATATCGAGGAGAACGTCATGGCCAATCGGGCTGAAAGCAGATCGGGCAGGAGTGCGCTGCCGCCCTTGTAAGGCACGTGCAACAAATCGACGCCGGTGGCCAGGTTGAACAGTTCGCCGGAGAGATGCGTCGGGCTGCCCATGGCTGCTGAGCCGAAGCTCAACTGCCCCGAGCGCGACTTCGCCCACGTCACGAACTCCTTCACCGACTTCGCCGGAATGACCGGAGGAATCACCATCAGGTACGGGCCGCCCGCAACGACGCTGATGGGGGCGAAGTCGCGTTCGGTATCGTAGGGAAGCGTGCGGTGCAGGCTCGGATTCGTCGAGTGCCCCGCGCCGGTCATGAGCAAGGTGTGACCGTCGGCGTTCGCTTTCGCGACGAGCGCGGAACCGATCTTGCTGTTGGCTCCCGGGCGATTGTCCACGATGATCTGCTGACCGAGCTTGTCGGCCATGCGATCCGAGATCATGCGGGCGATGGTGTCGTTCGTGCCCCCGGGCGCCAGAGGCACCACCAATCGTATCGGGCGGCTGGGAAACGTCTGTGCGAGGCTTGCGATACTCGTGGCGGCCAATACCGCACCGGCGACGATCGTCGTCGTTCCATGCATGGTGCTCTCCTCCAGTCGTATTTGTTGACGCGGCCGTCGTAAGACCTGGGCTCGCAGCGCTCGTGTCGAGGAAGTGTACGCCTATGCGTCGAGGTTGGAACGCGATGCGTTGGATGTGGCGGTGAGGGCGCGAATCACCTCCTTCGCACGACAGCCACCAGCGAGGCACCGGGCTCATCGCTCCTTCGGCAAAGGGCCTTGTCGCGGATGGCCTGGTAGAACGATCGATGGTGCCCGGTGAGCGGTGATCCCGCCGGCGCTATATCTCCACCGTCTCGAAATGACGCGGGATGACGGTGCGCGTGTCGGGCGCGACCCGAAACACTTCGGTGATGAAGGTCTGTGCTTGTTCATAAGCGCTTTCCTGCGAGGCGCCGTACGGCCATGACTGGACGTCCCAGTGGGTGGCGATCACCACCGGCGGCAGACCGAGGGCGCGCAGCAGTCGGCCCGTGTAGTCGTGGATTTCCAGGCGTGCCTTCGCGGCCGGAATCAGTGCCGCCGTCGGCTGCAGTCCCGCAAGCTCGCGTTCGATGTAGTTCATGGAACAAAACACGATGACACGGTGCTCACCCAGACGAATGAAGTAGGAGAGCGTGTTGCCCTCCACATACTCGACCAGACGCATCGGTGCGCGGACGTCGCGTGGAACGACGCCGGAATCGAAGTAGTGCTTGCTGCTCAGCGCCGAATGCAGACTCGGGATCACCTTGACGGAGAACGAGCCGAATTCGAAATCTTCGCCGCCCTTGACCGTGATGACCTGCGCCTCGGGAACACCGTGGGCACGTGCGATGTTCGCCGTGCTCTCCGTGCCCAGTACCGTCGCGCCGGTCTTCCTTGCGATGTAGGGCATGTCCATGCAGTGGTTGAAATGCGAGTGCGAGGTAAGGATGTAGTCCGCGTGGGCGACGTGTTCGTCGATCATGCGCAAGGTTGCGTCGTCTGGAGCGAGCGTGTCGTTCGGGCCGAACACCGGACGTGCATCCCCCGGAGCGGCCGGGGGTGTCGATGTACCGAAGCCTTTGTCCGCATAACGAATGCGCGAAAAGAACGGATCGACGAGCAGGCGGGTGCGCCCGTCGGTAATCGACCATGCGGCAGCGCCATAGTGGGTCAGCTGCAGCTTTTCGCCGGCGTTGCGGCCGTTGCTGAGATCGTGGATACGCGGCGTTGGACTCACGACGTTCACTCCTCCACTCATGGGGGCATGCTCCCTGGAAGGTTAGGGCACGCCCTCACCTTCGGCAAGGCCCGAGGCACAGCGCGGACAAAGGCATGCCTGGCCGATCCGATCCCGTGGGATGCGTGCGAGGGCTTTGCGATCGATCTCGACCTGGGTGCACCAGCACGCAACATCGGTGCTTCCTGCGGTCTGTGCCATGGCACATTCGTTGCGCGCACCGCAAAGCGGACAACGGATGTCCGATGGGTTTGCAGTCCCGTTCCGGCGCAGTGCCGGCCCGCAAATCTTCATTCTGCCCGCTCGCATGCGACGAGGAGCGCACGCCACACCAGATGAATGCCGTCCGGACGAGCGAATGGCTGCAGCCTCGCGTAGTAGTCGGTCCGCACGGCTTCCTGTGTCTGCGTCGACATGCGTTCGAGGTGGCGCCGATGGCTGGTGGACCAAAGGTGCTGCCACATCGCATCGGTGCTCGGCGCGACAGCCTCGTAGTCGTCGCAGACGACGCTGATGTTGCGGAACCCTGCGCTACCCAGTGCATCGCGCATTTCGTCGGCAGTATCGAAACGCCGAGTCGGTTCGTCCTTTCGATCCTGCGAATTCGATTCGACATGCGGCCGCAGCGTTTCCTGCAGCAGCGCGTGATAGGGGCTGTCGTGCGCGATGCTGCTCAAGGCCAGGCGACCGTTCGGTCTCAGCACGCGGTGAAACTCCCGCAGGGCGCGCTCCGGCTGAGGAAAGAACCAGAGCGCGAACCCGCACAGCACGCCGTCGAACGATTCGTCGGGGAAGTCGAGCTGCTGCGCGTCCATGTGCTTGAGTTCGATCATGGGCCACTGGCCGCCGGCGAGGACCTTGGATGTCTCGTGCAGCATGCCTTCTGCGATATCGATGCCGACGATGCGCCCTGTCGTTCCCACCGCCGTCGCTGCATGAAAGGCGACTGCGCCTCGGCCGGTTGCTGCATCGAGGATGCGATCGCCGGGCTGCAAGGCGGCGCGTGCAACGAGTCGTTCGCCGAAGTAGATGAAGTTGCCCATGCCGCCGAACGTCGAGGCGGCACGACCGAAAACGGCGGCGAGGTTCGATTCGCCTGAACCGCTGGGGCTCATGGGCAAAGGCGGATGCGATATCCGGGCGCGTACCGATCGCCCGGTTTGCGGCTCATTGGGCTGCGCACCCGGGCATCATGCTTCATGCCTTGCCGCTTCGAGGGCCTCATGAGCCTGCTGATCCGCGTGGTAGCTCGATCGCACCAGCGGACCGCAGGCCGCATGGACGAATCCAAGCTCGGCGGCAATCTGCTCGAAGCGAGTGAACTGCGCCGGTTCGACATACCGAAGCACCGGCAGATGGTGACCCGTCGGCTGCAGGTACTGCCCGATCGTCAGCATGTCGACATCGTGCGCGCGCAGATCGCGCATGACGTCTACGATTTCGTCGTCGGTCTCGCCGAGCCCGACCATCAGGCCCGACTTGGTCGGCACGTTCGGATGCTTCCCCTTGAAGTCCTTGAGGAGCTTGAGCGAATGCGCGTAGTCGGCACCGGGGCGTGCCTGCTTGTAGAGCCTGGGCACGGTTTCCAGGTTGTGGTTCATGACGTCCGGCGGCGCGGCCGAGAGCTTCTCGACGGCGACGTCCAGACGACCGCGGAAGTCAGGCACCAGGATCTCGATGCGTGTGCGCGGCGACTTCTCGCGCACGGCACGAATGCAGGCGACGAAGTGATCCGCACCGCCATCGCGCAGATCGTCGCGGTCCACGCTCGTGATCACGACGTAGGCGAGCTTCATCGCCGCGATCGTCTCGGCGAGGCGTGTCGGTTCCTCGATATCCGGCGGCTTCGGCCGCCCATGCGCGACATCGCAGAACGGACATCGGCGAGTGCAAAGATCGCCGAGGATCATGAATGTGGCCGTGCCCTTGCCGAAGCATTCCCCGATGTTGGGGCAGCTCGCTTCTTCGCAGACCGTATGCAGGCCGTGCGTACGCAGGGCTTGCTTGACTTCATTGAAGCGC
>JBIKKL010000069.1:0-12497 GCA_044360365.1 Burkholderiales bacterium
AAGATGCCGACTCACCGTCCCTCGAGGCTCATCGACATGTCCCGTCTGGTTCGCTTGTCCCGCCTGCTGTTGTTCTGCATTGCGCTCGTCCCGGCCGCTCTCCTGGCCCAGGCACAGCCCAAACCGGCACCCGGCCAGGCCGTCGCCACGTTCGCCGGCGGCTGCTTCTGGTGCATGGAACAACCGTTCGATGTACTGCCCGGCGTGATCTCCACCACCTCCGGCTACATCGACGGCACGAAGGTGAATCCAACCTACGAAGAAGTTACGCGCGGCACCACCGGGCACACCGAAGCCGTGCAAGTCGTATACGACCCGAGCAAGGTCAGTTACGAGAAACTGCTGGAGGTCTTCTGGCGCAACATCGATCCGACCACGCCGAACGCACAGTTCTGCGACCATGGCTCCCAATATCGATCCGGCATCTATACCCACGACCAGGAGCAGCATCGGCTCGCCACAGAGTCGCGTGCCCGCATCGACCGCAACAAATCGTTCCGTGAGCCCATCGTCACGGAGATCAAGCCGGCGAAGACGTTCTATCGGGCGGAGGAGTATCACCAGGACTATTACAAGAAGAATCCGCTGCGCTACAAGTACTATCGGTCGCAATGCGGACGGGACGCGAGGCTCGAGCAGCTCTGGGGCAAGGCACCCGCCAAGTAAACGCGTCGAATCCGGCAGCCCTCAATCGACCGCAACCCGCCGTGTTGCCGCCGGCCACACGCCCCGCCTCACCGACCGTCCGCCCTCGAAAACGGCGTAGCTCTGACCACCGAGGTGGGGCAGCGAGCGGGTCAAGGCGAGCAGAGTTCCCGGATCCGGTGCGCTCACGACGGCAAAAGTTCGCGTGCCCGACCGCTCCGCGTAGGCAAAGGCGGAGCGAACATCTGCGATCGGTTGCGGCACGGCAGGAAGCCCGAGACGACGCAGCAGGTCCGGAACCTCGGCCGACAGTGCGATGACGAAAGCGGGCGTGCGCTGATCGAGCCCGTCGATCTCCACCGCACGCGCCCCTGATTCCAGCGTGGCATCGGCGAGCTTCAGTGCGGCGGCGCGCCCCTGCGGATCACGGCCGAGGACGACTCGGGTCCGCGGATCGAGCATGATCGGGCGCATTGTCGGCGCCGTTTCAGCCGCATCGACGCGACGAAAAACGCGCGCCTGCGGATCGAGGACCACGAAACGCGCGGGCGCAGGCAGATCGAAAATGACGCGTCGTGACGCATCCGCCATATCGACGACAACATCGATCGAGCGAGCGTCGTCCAGCTCGATTCGCAGCGGCACTCGCAGCCTGTAGACCGGTGCCGCCTGCCGCAAACGAACCTCGATTCGCCGTTGACCGCCCGCGTCCGGTAGCTTGCGAGCGGACTCGACGCGGATCGTCGGCGCCCCCGCTCGCTCGACCCACTGGTCGAAGAAGACCTGCAGTTCGGTACCCGATGCCTGCTCGAATGCGGTCCGCAAATCATCCCAGGACGCCACGGTGCCGTTGTGCCGGCGCCAGAACGCTCTGAGGCCCTCCGCGAACGCCGCCTCGCCAATTTGGTCTCGCAGCATGTAAAACACGAACGCGGTCTTGTTGTAGCCTACTGCCTGGTCGGCTCCGTGGCGGCGGGAAACGAACGATCGCAGCGGCTGGTCCCGTTCCGGCGGTACCGCGGCGTAATCTCGCAGCCAGCTTTCACGCATCAGTTTCGCGGCCTCGGCACCCTCGTCCTCGCGGTAGGCGTGGTCCGCCATGAAGGTCGTCAGGCCCTCGGACCAATTGCCGCGCGCATAGTCGGGATAAACGCCGTTGCCCCACCAGTCGTGCAGCACTTCGTGCCCGAGCGATGTGCCGCGAATGAACGGCAACCGGATCACCTGGCGGCCGAGATACGCGATGCCGGGCATCCCGAATCCGGTAGGCAGGGGCGAAGACACGATGCTGTACGCGGGATGGGCGTACGCGCCGATGAGCCGATCGTAGCGCTCGATGTAGCGCGATGCCGAATCGAGGTATGCCTCGGCCAGATCCTGCAACTCGGGATGGAAGTAGGTCCGCACGCGCACGTTGCGCTTGCCGTCCAGAACGATATTGCGCTCGGCGATGGTGTAAGGCCCTGCCATGAGATCGATGCCGGGCAGCGGCCGCTGCGATTCGAACACGATGCGATGCCCCGCATCGGTTTGCGCGTCCTCGACGAGGCGCCCCGATACGACCGCCCGCAAGTCCTTCGGCGTCAGGATGGCGATGCGATGCGTCGCCAGGCCATCGGGAAGCGCCGGATACCACGCCGTCGACGCGGGGACGAAGGCACCGGCTGGGCCGATGGCGGCGACATTCGCACCGAGCACTCCGCGGTGATCGATCGTTGTGTCCAATGGACTAAGCGGCAACGTGTAAGCGAACTCGATCTTCGCCGGGCCGATCGACTGTGGATGAATCAGCCAACGCAGGATCGGCCGCTTGCCCGCTTGGATTCGCCCCGCGCGAATCGGTCGATCGTTGACCGTGAAGCGATGAACGTCGCTGTCCCCGTGCAGCACGACCTCGTGCGATTCACGGCTCGAAAGAGTCAACGAACCGGTGACGTGCAACATCCGCCGATCGGGATCGATCTTCACTTCGAGTTCGGCGTGCGGTGCGTCGGCTGCCTGGACACCGAACGCCAGAAACAGCCAGCCCACGAAGAGCAACCATGGATGCGAACGTTTCGATCCTCGCAATGCCCGCCTCGCTGCTCGATCCATGCCGTTGGGCTACTGGGTCGCCGACGGAAACTTGGCGACGATGTCCAGTTCTGCGTCGGAGCGTCGTATCCGCAAGGGCAGCCAGGTACCAGGCGCCTGACGGGCAATGATGGCCGCCACATCGCCGGGAACAGCCGGCTTCCTACCCGCAATCGTCAGAATGACATCCGTGCCCCTGAGCCCCGCCTGGGCCGCGATCGAGCCTTCGCCGACCTGATCGATGCGCACGCCGCCCTCGACCGCGCTCAGCACGACACCGAGCCGCGGTCGCGGCCGGTCTTGCTCCGCGGCATCCTGCATGACATCGATCCCGAACACCGCATCCGCGACGCGAGGCGTGAGCCCTGCGCAATCGGTACTCGCCTCCCAGGGGCGCATCACCCACGTGTTGACGATGCCAAGCGCACGCAGCTGATGGGGCACCGCGCCTGGCAACGTGTGGCCGCTACCCATGATGCCGATGACCTGACGCTCCGGGAACCGCCGCCGCGCATCGCGTATGGCTTCGGCCATGGCGCGATCCCAGAACGTCTGGCTCTCCACGAAGCGCAGGAAAGCCGGTGCATCGGGCGACGTCTTCGGCTTGGACCGATCGTGCTGCAGGAACACCTCGTAGAGATACTTCCGGTACTGCGCGGGCGGCGGTTCGGGCCGCCCGACACCTTCCCGCTGACTTTCCTGCAGCGCAGATTCGCCTTTGCGGCCGACCTCGCGAATCAGCGCGCGCTCGACGTTCAAGGCCAGCATCGGAACCCGGTGCATGCGGGCGAAATGAAACAGGGGCAGATACAGCGCGGAATCGAAGCCCCAGACATTGGCCCAGTCGCTCTGTTGCAGGAACTGCGCCTCCGTCAACTCCCCGGCGACCCAGCGATCGAGCACCGGCTGCACCCGCCGGGGAAACATCTCGAAGCCGAGAACGATCTGCCCGCGAAGCGCGTGCAGCCCCGCCGTCGTATGCAGTTGCCAGCGATGATGTTCGGCTTGATCGTGCATTTCGCCCAGCAGCACGACATCGCTCGATACCGCACGTTTCAGCACCTGAGCCTGCGAGGTCGGCGACGATTCGGTGGCTGCGGGCATCAACCAATGGCCGGGCGACACGCATGCCTGACCGAAGACATGCGACGTACCGATCGATGCCCAGACCGCGAAGACGCAAACTGCGCGTTGCATCGAAATTCGGACGAGCGACCTCAAGCGCTCACCGACGGCAATCCGGCCAGCGCCATCGCGAGTTCGCCTTCGTACCGCGACTGCGGAATGCGGCTCTCATCGAGGAGATATCTGACGGTGTCGGTCACGGCGAACCTCCGCGGCTGGTTCGGAAAGAAGATGCGCGCTATGTGCCCATTGTCGCGCAATCAGGCGCCGTACCGCCATGGCTGAGGACAGCCGAAGTCGTCCCGCCATCGGTGGGGTGCAGGATCATCCCGGTTTGCCGTCGATGCGCGCCCGACTCAGCAACGGCCAGTACACGACGAGGTAGATTGCGAACGCGAGCGCCCAGCATATCGCCGACACCACGATGGCCGGTCCATACGCCGACGGCAGGAGTAACGGCACGAACACGCGTATGACTGCGCCGGCGTGCACCAGGGCGTAGCTCGTCGTCTCGGCGCGTCCGACATCGAGCGCCATGCCCATATGTCCCCGGGCCGTTCGCGTGATCATGCCGATGATCATGCCGCCCATCGCTCCGACCACGAACGCATGCAAGGCAAGCGCCGGCGTTCCGGCCAACCCGAATAGCGCGCTCGCCAGCAGCAGAAACCCGAGCGGTATCCAGCCATACGACACGTGCAGAATCCATAGAATCGGACGACCGCGCGTCGCGGCCGGATCCCATGTCCAGAGTCGAACCGCGTGTGTACCTGCCGCGAACAGCGCCGCCACGCCGACCACCGGATCGGGTGCGCCCAACACCCAGGCCGCCCATGTCCCCGCGAAGGCAACGATCGCTGTCGCATCGAGATGCCGGACGCTGCGCAGCTTCGCCGAGCGCACGGCGTTTCGAGTAAACATCGGGACGACCCGTCCCGCCATGATCGTGACAATGAGCAGCACGAAGCCCAGTGCGGCCTCGACGAAGGCGAGGGGAGACACACTTATGAGGCCTGCGGCGGCAAGATGAAACGCAACATTCAGTACCGCCATGGCCATCAGGATCGCGACGAAGAGCCGGTTGCGGTTGCGCGCGCGATGCAGCGGCAGCCACAAACACCCCGCGACCAGTGGCAGGAACGCAATGTCTGCGACGGCAGCGAACACTCCGGGGCCGGTGATCATCGCGATCCGCCCGACGATCCACACGCCGGCAATTGCTGCGAGCGCGAGTCCCGTGGGCGTGGGCTGACCAGTCCAGTTGCGAACCGCAGTGAAGAGAAATCCGACGATCACGGCGCTGGCGAAGCCGAAGACCATCTCGTGCGCGTGCCAGACGACACCGGGTACGTCCCCGAGCGGCGGCAGCACTCCGAAGAACTGGGCAACCCACAGCGGCAGACTCGCCGCAGCGAGCAACGCGGCAAGCAGATAGAAGGGGCGAAAGCCGAGATTGAACAACGCCCCGGGAAGCCGACTGGGCGGCAGACCGGCCGCAGGGGTATCCACGCTTAGCGGCAGGCTCATGATGCGAACACTCCAGGTACGGTTGCGCATTGTCCGTCGGCGCACGGCAATGGAGATTGACCAACATCAATGCACAGCCTGGAACTCGATCGCTGGGGGCACTTTGCGCCCCGGGTGTCCGCACCGATAATCGAGACTCCCCATTCACGAGACACGACGGCAACCATGGCCGCATTCGAACGCTTGTTCAACCCCAGAGGTATCGCCGTCATTGGTGCGAGTGCCGATTCCACCCGCGCCGGCGGACAGACTGTCGATGCGCTGAAGCGACACGGGTATGGCGGCGGCGTCTACCCGATCAATCCGAAGTACGACGATATCGCCGGCTTCCGTTGTTATCCCACGCTGCAGGCACTCGACCGTCCCTGCGACATCGCAGTCATCGCATTGCCTGCGGCACACGTCGCCGACGTGGTGAAGCAATGCGGGGAGTGTGGGATTCCCTACGCTATCGTCCTGGGCGGCGGCTTTCGCGAAGTCGGCCCCGAAGGGGCAGCGCGGGAGCGTGCCATGGTCGCCGCAGCCCGAGCAGGCGGCGTGCGACTGATCGGACCGAACTGTCTCGGTCTGGTCAACGTGTCGACGAAAGCCTATGCCGCATTCGGCAGCCTCACCCGCGAACCGAACCTGCAGCCCGGCCCGGTCTCCGCGGTCATTCAAAGCGGCGGGTTCGGCAACAGTCTGGTGATCCGTTGCGCATTGGCCGGCGTCGGTTTTCAGACCGTCGTCACCAGCGGCAACGAGGCCGACATCAGCGCGCCGGAACTGATCGAAGCCTATGTCGATGATCCAAACACTAAAATCATCCTGACCTACCTGGAAGGCATCACGGACGGACCGCGATTTGTCGCGGCTGCCCGACGCGCCCTCGCCGCAGGCAAACCGATCATCGCGTGGAAAGCCGGCAACACGCAGCAGGGATCGAAGGCAGCCGCCTCGCATACGGCCAACCTCACGGGCAGCTACGATGTGTTTCAGGCGGCGTTCCGGCAATGCGGCGTCATCGAAGTGCACGACGTCGACGAGGCAGCAGACTTCGCGCTGTGCCTCATGGCGGGGCGCATGCCCAAGGGCCGCAACGTGGCCGTCATGGGAGGGTCGGGAGGGTCAGCCGTCGTATTCGCGGATACGGCCGATGAGGTGAATCTCGTGCTCGCGCCGCCTTCCGAGCTGACGATGCAAGTGCTGCGCGCCAACCTGCCTTCGGTGGCATCGCTCGAGAATCCGATCGACTACGCCGCGGGCTTTCCACGACCGGGCGACGAATCGAAGCTGCTCGCGACGCTGGACGCCGTGCTCGCCGACGACAACATCCACCAACTGGGCATGCTCTATGCCACGGTGCTCGGCAAGACGCTCAAGGTAAGCGCCGAAGTGCTTGCCGAAGCCGCCGCGAAATCCGACAAGCCCATACTCGCCTTCTCGGTACAACCGCACGAGTTCGCCCCCGAGGGACACGACATCATGAAGGCGGCGGGCATTCCTTCGTTACCCTCACCGGCGCGCGTCGCACGGGCGATGGGCATGTTGGCCGACTATGCCCAGGCACGTGCTCGCGCTGCGAGCCCCGAGACCCCGCCCGCTGCACCGCCGATCGCGAGCCTCGATTTGCCCGCGGGATCCATCACGCTCGACGAGCACGAAAGCAAAGCGCTGATCTCCCGTTTCGGTGTGCCGGTGACCCGAGACGTGCTCCTCGCGGCCGACCGTCTGGATGCGCCGGCCGCAGGCGCCGCTTTCCCGGTGGCGGCCAAAGTGCTCTCGCGCGACATCGCACACAAGACCGATATCGGAGCGGTCAGGCTCGGTGTGCGAGATGCTGCCGAGCTTGCACGCGTCGCGCAGGAACTCGTCGCGAAAGCGCGCAATGCGTGTCCCGAGGCAACGATCACCGGCGTGCTTGCCTGCGAAATGGTCTACGATGCTTTGGAAACCATCGTCGGGGTGGTGAACGATGCCGTGTTCGGGCCCGTGGTGGTGCTCGGACTGGGCGGCATCTTTGCGGAATCGATGCGCGACGTCACGTTTCGGCTCGCGCCCTTTGGGACCGAGACGGCTCGGGAAATGATCGCGGAACTGCGCGGTCACAAGCTCTTCGAGGCGAGTCGTGGCAAGCCGGCACGCGATGTCGATGCGCTCGCCGTTGCGCTGAGCCGCGTCTCCGTCATGGCATCCACGCTGCGTGAGCGTATCGCGGAAGTGGACATCAATCCACTGCTCGTGCGCGAACAAGGAGGCGGCGTCGTGGCCGCGGATGCCTTGGTCGTGTTGCGCTCGTCAGCTGTTTCGAACGCGTCCTGAGGGTCGACATCGGTCAGCAAACCCTGCGCTCCGAAGCACCCGACACCGGACCATCGAACCGCGCGAGGTCAGCCGATCGCAGTTCACTCGCCGCGCGCCAGTATTCGGACTCCAGCGAACTCACGGTTGCATCGATGATCTCGAAGTCGCCTTGAGCCGCGGCCTGCTCGATCGTCTTGCTGAGCCCCGCGACGATGGTCGCGCCGAGGCTTGCGCTGCTCGACTTCAGCGAGTGCGCTGCACGACGAACGTCCGCGAGATCCTTTCCCGAGCGAAAGCCGCGAATCTCGTCGATGAGTTTCGGGGCATTGTCGATGAAAAGGCCGATGGCTCGACCGACGCCCCCCGTCCTGCCCTGCGGATCGATCGAACGCAGCGAGTCGATCTGTTGCCAGTCGATCACCGCATCGGTTTGCGATCCGAACGATTGTGCGGGCGAGAATGCCAAGGGCATCGATTTCGACTCGGCTTCAGGATAAGCCCATTGGGAAGCAGCGGCTGACGACAGCCGTTGTGAAAGAACACGCACCAGAGCGGCCATCCCCACCGGCTTGTGAACGACATCATCCATGCCCGCATCGATGCACTGGTCGCGGTAATCGTCGAGCACGTTCGCGGTGACACCGACGATGCGGCAATGCAGACCGCGCCGCGCTTCGTCGTCCCGTATGATGCGAGTCGCCTCGATCCCGTCCATTTCAGGCATCTGACCATCCATGAGGATGACGTCGAACGCGCAGGATGCCGCTCGGGCGACCGCCTCCTCGCCGTTGCGCGCGAAAACGACGGCATACCCGAGTTGCACGAGCATCGCCTGCAGCGTTTCCGCGTTCACGGGATCGTCCTCGGCGACGAGAACGCATCCTCGGCTTCCCTCGGCAGACACGGGGACTTCGGCGCTGCCGGGCGTGCGCACTGCGGCGAATAGTCGGCCCAGGCGCAAGGCCGCAGCCTCCCCCGACACCGGTCGGGGCAGGACCACGCTGGGATGCTCGATCCGCCCCTCGATGCCCGCACAGTCCTGCGCAGCAGCAATGATGAGCATGGGCAGGTCGCGGGTGCCGGGCAGTGCCCGAATCACCTCGACGACTTCGACAGCATCGAGCGTCGGCGGGCGATGCTCGATCAGCGCACCGTCGAAGGTTCCTCCGGGAAACGTGAGCGCATTCGCAATCGCGCTGTCGATGCTGGCCGAGCAAATCACGCGACCGCCGTCCGCGAGCAGCCGCTGACGCCACTGGGCAAGGCCCGCTGCGTCGCTATCCGCGACAAGAATAAAGCGACCGATCAACGGCTTCATTGCTCGATCATTCGGTTGAGGCCGACCTGCGCCGGCTGGCCGCAGACAGCCAATGTCCTGAGTCAGAAATTCGCTGAACAAGAGCGCCGAGAATCGCACCCATACTTCGTCGGAAATTCCCGCCAGGTATCTCGCCTGGCTGCGGTTTCCTTCGCGTTTGGCGCCGACTACGACACTTTTGTCGCCAAGGCAGCAGCAATACCCTTCGGCGATGCGACAACGAATGACTGACTGAGGACAGGAGCGGTGTCCGACGCGGACACGTTCACGATGCTGGGGTTTACGACATCCCGGCCGGAATACTTGATTCGCCCGGCGCAGACACCGCAAAAGAAACGCTCAGCCCCCGCCCGGCAGTTCGATGCCGAGCATGAGATAGGACAGGCTCTTGCCGTGAGCATCCTGCGCGAGGGAAATCGTTACACCGCCGCCGAGCGCATTTTCGATCACGAAGTTGAGCGCCTTCAGCTTCGGCAGTTCGTAACGCGTCACGGGGCCTTTAGCGACGTGCTCATAGGCCGCCATGACGCGTTCGACCGTCAGCTGTTCGCGCAGCACGGCCCAGGCACGATCGTCGTAGGCGACGACCGATACGTTCGAAGTGTTGCCCTTGTCGCCCGCGCGCGCGTGGCCGAGTTCATGAACTTTCACGCTCATCGCGCCCCCTCCACGACCACCTGGGTCTTGACCAGTTCGCGCGGCAGGAGCACCGACTTCACGCCGAGCACTTCCCGGATCGCGTTGGTCCCGCCGCCTCCGCCGGCTGGGCCGTTGACGTGCAGCGTGCGCATCTCGAATCCGACCGCCAGTGCCGCCTTGCGGTCCGGGCTGCGCGCGGCGATCCGCAAACGAACCTCGTACGGTTCGGTACGGCCCGCCCCCAGGCCGTGCAAGCTCGACATGCCGATGTAATCGACGCGCAGCTCCGGATACGTGAAGCCTCGCATCTTCAGACGCTCACGTACGATCCGCTCGGAGAGCTGAGCGCGTGCCAACGCATTGGGCCCTGCATACCCGACCTCGCCTTCGCCGATCCAACCATCATGAAAACCTACGACGACCTTGTACGTGGGCGTGCGGGGACGCGCCTTGGCGCCGTTGACCCGGACCCGATCCTTGCCGAGCTGATCGAAGCTCACGTCGGTGATGTCGAGGATGCAATCCGGCGTGATGTAGCTCGAGGGGTCATGCATTTCGTAGAGCACCTGCTCCTTGCAGGTCATCACGTCGAGGCGCCCCCCCGAACCGTCGACCTTGCCAAGTACCAGGTTCCCGGCGGCATCGACATCCGCGAACGGGAAGCCGATCCGGGCCATGTCGGGCACGTCCTTCTTTCCGGGATCTGCAAAACAGCCGCCGGTGAGCTGGGCTGCGCACTCCATGAGATGCCCGGCGATCGTCCCGACGGCAAGTTTGGCGTAATCGTCGTACGACCAGTCGAGCCCGTGCATCATGCAGGCCAGAAAAAGCGAAGGATCCGATACCCGACCGGTCATCACGACGGGTGCCCCGGTATCGAGCCCGGCTCGAACGACATCGGCGCCCAGATACGCGTTCGCGGCCGCCATGCACGGCAGGATCGATTCGACCGGCTCGCCGCTCTCCAGCAACCGCAATTGCGGGTTCGCCCGAATGTGCTCGGTGACGTCGTCGCCGAGAACGACAGCCACCGGGATCTCGCCCAGACCAAGTGCTTTCGCTTCCCCGCGCACAGCACGTGCTGCAGCGAGCGGATTGGCGGCCCCCATGTTGGTCACGATGCGCACGCCGTTGCGCAGGCACGCGGGCAACACGGCCTGAAAGCGCTCGGAAAGATACGGCGTATAGCCCTTCTCAGGGTCCTTCAGACGGGTGAGGTTTTCGCGTGCGATGGTGCGCTCCGCAAGACACTCGAACGCGAGGTAGTCGACGTCGCCCTTTTCGGCCATCTCCTGCGCCGGATCGATGCGGTCGTCCGAGAAGCCTGCGCCGCAGCCGACGCGTATGCTCGATTTCTTGTTCATGCGAAACGGACTTTCAGGAAGGCATCGGCAGCGGCCGCTCGCTTACGAGCGCGAGCCAGCCGCGCACGATACGGTAGAGAATCCACAGGCCGACGACGACGGCGATGATCCAGGCAAACGGAATGCCGACGAAGGTGATAAAGAATGCAAGTGCGACGAGGCTCCACAACACGGCGAACCAGAATGTCCGGATCTGCCAGCGAAAGTGCGATTCCAGGAAGGTGCCGCGCACGTCCGGGCGCTTCACGTAGTTGAGGATCACCGCAATGATCGACGGCCACCCGGTCAGGAACGCGGTGACGACGAACACGGCGCCGAAGAGGCCTGCAAGCGCACTGAACGCATGCAATCCGTAGATGAGATGCGTCATCCCGACGAGCCCGCTCGTCGGCTGGGGAAGGCCGGTACGTGCATCGATATCGGTCACGGTCGTCTCGCAAAAGAGGAGCGACGATTATTGCCCTTCGCTTTGCGCGAGACAAGCGCGCTTCGTGCGTGGCGCCTGCGAACGATTGCACCTCGCTTCGACTCGAACCCGAGCCGGCAGCGCACATAATCGGACGATGACGAGGACACGATGTCGAGACGGGAACTGCTGAAACTTCTGGCCGCACTGACGAGGATGGGCATCGTGCCCGCGTCCCTGCGTACCGCGGTTGCCGCCGCTCCCAATGATGCTCCGCCAGTGTCCTGAGTCGGAGATTCGTTGACGCATTGCCGAACGGTATCCCTACTGCGACAGCGACGAAAGCGTCAAAGCCGGCGCCAGACGCGAAGGAAACCACCCCATAAGTTGGACGCCTGGCGAGAATCTCCGACCCAGGACCCTGGTGTCCCTCGAACACGACGTCTTCGGTCGATGATCAGACCGTCGCGACTGGCGTCACGGGAGATCCCGCTGCGCCGGGCATGCGCAACGGCGGTGCAGTCAGTAGGAATCGCGTGCGCCCGTTTTGACGCAACCAACTCGCCAGTTCGGTCAGAAACCACAACTCACCCAGATGAATCCCCAGTTTGACCAGGCAGTGCTCGTGCAGAGGGAGTCCGGGGCCGCGGTGTCCCATGCGGGGGTCGACGCCGAGCGTAGACGAGCGCTCGACCGCGAGGTTGTCGGCGGCGATGGCGACGAGACCGCTGTCCGCGATCCATTCGAGAAGTCGCCTGTCATGCCCGTCGAGAACGCTGCACGACGTGCGGATCGTATCGTCCAGTTTGCCGTCGGCGTCCCGAATCAATGCACCCAACCCGGTATGCAGGCACACGATGTCGCCCCGCTCCACGGTCACACCATCATCACGCATGACCTTTTCGAGCATCTCGTGCGTGACGAGCACACGCTCGTCACCGAAGTGGTGGCGAAGATCGATCATGACCGCCCGTGCCTGCATGCCGGTTTCGGCCATGACTGCCGCCGAGAGAGCGCGCGCGCCGAGTGCCCCATAGAGCCCCTGACCTTCGGCATCGACCAGTCGGTAGCCGTTGTACGACACTTTCTCCGCCACGCCATCGCCATCGGCGTCGAA
>JBIKKL010000191.1:0-8109 GCA_044360365.1 Burkholderiales bacterium
CCCTTGTGGGCGAACGTATCCCAGTGGGTCGAGTACTGGGAATAGAGCATGTTGGCTTCGTCGGAGCCGACGTCGTTCAGACGCGGATCGATCAATTCGCTCGCGAGATTGAAGTAGACATGCGGACCGCGGTTGACCGGATGGAACTGCGGCGGGTACCTATTGGCGTTCAGAACGTTCCCGCCCGGCAGATTGAGTGGATGCGAAAGAACGAAGACCTCGCCCTGCTTCACTTCCCGCAGAGCACGCAACCGCAGTTCGGCCGTGACGAGGTTCATGCGGCCGTGTTGATCGTCATCGCCGAATTCGCCCCAGTTCGACCCTTCGGGCCGATGCTTCCATCGCTTGCTCAACTTGTCGTCCTCTTGCTGCGAATCCACTTACTCATGACACGTCGAGCCGAGCCGGATCGCGTGCCCCTTGCCGCCACGTGCCACGGGGGTTTGAACCAACGGCGATAGCGGTGCGGCAGCAAATGCAGCGACGCGCCGTTCGGCATCGACCGGCTGGTAACGCATCGTCCGCTGCACCGGTTTGCGACCGACGGAGCGTATGAGTTCTTCCATCGCCCGGGGCGGAAACTCCTGACCGTGCGAAGTACCTGCGGCCCGGGAGATGCTTTCGTTCATCAGGGTTCCGCCGAGATCGTTGGCGCCGGCGCGCAAACACATTGCCGCACCTTCGGGCCCCATCTTCACCCAGGACGTCTGGATGTTGACGATGTACGGATTGAGCACCAGTCGGGCGACGGCGTGCATGAGGACGGCCTCGCGCAATGTCGGCCCCCGTCGTGCCTGCCCCTTCAGATACATCGGTGCTTCCATGGCGACGAAGGGCAACGGCACGAACTCGGTGAACCCGCCCGTGACCGCCTGCAGATCCCGCAGACGCAACAAATGCCGCGCCCAGTGGATCGGCTGCTCGACATGACCGAACATGATCGTCGACGTCGTTGGCAATCCGCATTCGTGGGCGGCTTGAACGACATCGAGCCATGCTTGCGTGGTGAGCTTGTCCGGACAAATGACCGAACGAACCTCGTCGTCGAGAATTTCGGCTGCGGTACCGGGCAACGAGGCCAATCCGGCGTCGATCAGAAGCTGCAGGTAGTCGTGCAGACCCAGACCGAGCGTACGGGCGCCCTGCGTGATCTCGAGCGGCGAAAACGCATGCACGTGCAGATCCGGCGCTGCAGCCTTCACCGCTTCGACCAGGGAGATGTAGGTCGCCCCCGTGTACGAGGGATGGATGCCGCCTTGCATGCAGATCTCCGTGGCGCCTCGCTCCCATGCTTCCCGCGCCCGCCGAGCGACTTCCTCGAGCGGCAAGTCGTATGCGGCACCGCGCAGCCCGCGCGCGGGCGTTCCTTTCGCAAATGCGCAGAATCTACATTTGTACGTACAGACGTTCGTGTAGTTGACGTTGCGATTGACCACGTAGGTGATGCGGTCCCCCACGCGCTGGCGACGCAAGTCGTCTGCCTCGCTGCAGACGTACTGGAAGGCATCCCCGCGCGCACCGAACAGCGTGACGATCTCCTCGGGTTCGAGCCGCAACCCTTCTCGGGCACGCGCCACGATGCCGACCAGATCGGAATTCGCCGCCACCTCGTCGCTTCCCACTTTCCGCAAGCCGAACGGCAACCGCGCGACGATACCCGGTTGCCAACCGTCGGAACGCGCCCAGCCCTCGCTGTCCAGCGCGCGAATCAACGGGGTTCGCAACGCGGCATCGACCCATCGTCGCGGTTCGAGAGCGTACGCGGGATAGATTGCCAGCCGTTCGGTCAGCACCCGTTCGTGCGTGGCGGCAGCATGCGAGAGCGCATCGACCTGAGGCCAGGGCTTCTCGGGATTCACGTGATCGGGCGTGACGGGCGAAACGCCGCCCCAGTCGTTGATGCCCGCATCGAGCAGACGGCCGTAATCTTCGGACAGGTTCGGAGGCGCCTGGATGTTCATCTGCGGGCCGAGAATCAGACGGGCCGTCGCAATGGTCCAAAGAAGATCGTCGAACGCCGGTTCCGCAGCGTCGGCACACACGGTATCGGGCTTCGCGCGAAAGTTCTGCACGATGACTTCCTGGATATGCCCGTAACGTTCATGCAGGTCCCGGATTGCGATCAGCGATTCGATGCGCTCCTCGCGCGTTTCGCCGATGCCGATGAGGATGCCCGTCGTGAACGGCACGCCGAGTTCGCCCGCGTGCGCGATCGTCGCCAGTCGCGCCCGGGGCGCCTTGTCGGGCGAACCGTGATGGACGCCGCCGGGTTCGCAAAGGCGTGCGGAAGCCGATTCCAGCATGAGCCCCTGCGAGACGCTGACGCGGCGCAGGCTGGCAATGTCGTGCTTCTCCATGACGCCCGGATTGGCATGCGGGAGCAGGGACGTTTCCTTCAGCACCAGCTCGCACATCGCTGCGAGATAGGCCAGCGTCGATTCGTAGCCTAATGCCGCAAGCGCTTCACGTGCTGCGGCATAGCGAAGCTCGGGCTTGTCCCCAAGGGTAAACAAAGCTTCCTTGCAGCCCGCACGTTCGCCTGCGCGCGCGATGGCCAGCACTTCGTCCGGGCTCAAATACGGCGCAGCGACCTTGCGCGGGGACGTGGCGAACGTACAGTAATGGCAGACATCGCGACACAACCGCGTCAGCGGAATGAACACCTTGCGCGAGTAACCGACCTGGGTGCCATGTGCACTCAACGTCGACGCGCGCGCCTCGTCGAGCAGTGTGTCGAGGTCGGCCCGCAAAAAAGCCTTCGGCTCGATGGAACGACTCGCAGTCACGAGACCTCCCCGCAATGCAGCACACCGCTGCAGCACGTCATCGCAAAAAGGCGAACATTG
This sequence comes from Burkholderiales bacterium, assembly GCA_044360365.1. Lineage (GTDB taxonomy): Bacteria > Pseudomonadota > Gammaproteobacteria > Burkholderiales > WYBJ01 > WYBJ01. Next base: position 2,847 of record JBIKKL010000191.1, read on the forward strand.
AGGCGATGCATCGAGTCTTCCTCGTCCCTTGTGGCTGCCGAGATCGGCAGGGATCGAACCGATTATAGTAGAGCCGCCGCGCCGCGCCCGACGATACGCGATTGGATACGCCTAACTTTGCGAGGGGCATTGACGCTCGCTCGCGCACTCGCCACCATGGCGATTCCTTCCAAGAACGATCGGACCCCCTCCCGCCATGAAGACACTGCTCGTCACCGGCGCTGCCGGACGCATCGGCACGTTCCTGCGGCCCGAACTGCAGGGCAAGTACAGGCTGCGGCTCACCGACATCGTACCCATACGCGATCTGCGCCCGGGCGAGACGTTCGCAAAGGCCGACATCGCCGACATGAAGGACATGCTGCGCGTAACCAAGGGCGTAGACGCCGTGCTGCACCTTGGCGGCCAATCGGGCGAAGCGCCCTTCGAGCGCATCCTGCAGGCGAACATCGTCGGGTTCTACAATGCGCTGGAAGCGGCGCGCCAGAACGGCGTCAAACGCTTCCTGGTCGCCACGTCGAATCATGCAGTCGGGTTCTACCGCTGCGACCAGACGATCGATCATCGCGTCTACCCCAAACCGGACAGCCGCTACGGCGTCTCGAAAGTCTTCAACGAAGCGCTGGCGAGCCTGTATGCCGATCGCTACGGCATGGAGATGTTTTGCATGCGCATCGGCAACGTGAACCGCGCGCCGATCGATCGGCGCAGGCTCGCGATCTGGATCAGCGGGCGCGACATGGCGCAACTCGTGGGCATCGGCGTCGATCATCCCGACATCCGTTTCGAGGTCGTTTACGGCATCTCGGACAATACCCGCGCGTGGTTCGACAACGCGAATGCGTTCCGCCTGGGCTATCGCCCGCGGGACAGGAGCGAAGACTACGCCGCGGACGTCATGCAGCGCACCCCGCCGCCCGGCAACCTGCCGGCCGACATCTTCCAGGGTGGCGGTCACTGCATGGCGGAGGGAAATACCCGCAGCACGCTTGCCGGGGATCCCCCCCGGAAATCGCCCGTCAAAGCGGCTGCCCGCTCGCGAAAGGCCGCCACGAAACGGTCGACCACGGCAGCGAAGAAATCTCCTCCGAAGACATCGAAGCGATCCGCCCCGGCCGCGAAGAAGTCGCGCAAGGTCTAGACGCCGGTCGGCATCGATACCGCGCTCGCTGTCACCTGCCCTATCGTCGATGAAGCGCCGACTCACGCCACTCGCGAGCTACTGCAGGGCGAGCCCGGCCGCCTTGACAACCTTTCCCCACTTCACGATTTCTTCGCGCAGCATCTGCGCAAAGGCCTGGGGCGAGTTGCCGACGGGATCGAGACCCGATGCCTGCATGATGTCGCGCACTTTCGGACTGCGCAGCCCCTCGACCACGGCTGCATGGATGGTGTTTACGGTGGCGGCCGGAGTACCGCCGGGAGCCAGTACTGCGGTCCACGAACTCGCAGCGTAGTTCTTGACGCCGCTCTCCGCGATCGTCGGCACGTCGGGCAGCGCGGCCGATCGAGACGTCGTCGTCACCCCCAGGGCACGCAGCCGACCGGACTTCACGAGCGGTACCGCGCCGTTGATCGGCACGAACGTCATCGCCCCCTCGCCGCCGAGTACGGCAGCGAGCGCTGGCGCGGCGCCCTTGTAGGGCACGTGAAGGATGTCGGTACTCGTCAGCATCGAGAACAGGACGAACGCCATGTGATTCGACGTTCCCGGACCCGCCGATGCCGAGATCAGGGCCCCCGGCCGACGCTGGGCGATTGCAATCAACTCGGTCACCGACTTCGCTGGAATGGAGGGATGGATGACGAGCACGTTGGGGCTTGTCGTCAACACCGTTACCGGCGCAAGATCCCGCGTCACGTCGTAGGCGAGCTTCTTGTACAAACTGGGACTGATGGCGAGCGCCGTCGTGCCGATCAGCAGCGTATGGCCATCAGGCGCGGCTCGGACGACGGATTCCGCCCCGATGTTTCCACCGGCGCCGGCTCGATTGACTACCACGACGTTCTGACCCCACTGCTCGCTCATGCGTTGTGCAAGGAGCCGCGCCATCTGGTCGGTCGCCCCACCCGCAGGAAAGGCAACGATCATGTTGACGGGACGATCAGGGAAGGTCTGACTATGCGCGCCATCGGACAGCAGCAGTGCACAAAGGCACGCGACGCAACGGTTCCGCATGGTGTCTCCTCCTCGCTCGGGGACAGCGCCGAACGCAAGCGCCAGTGTCCTGTTGTGATCGGAAACATTAGACTCCTGTGACGCGCGGCTGTCGAACCGGTTCGAACCACAGTCATGGCAGCAGGTCGCGGGCGCGTGCATTCGTGCAGTGCAATCGCGGCACGAAGCGTTCAAAGAAGGGGATGTCATGCCTAAATCGTCGATCGCGGCCCGTGAAAGTGCCGGCCATCACCTACACGCCCGCGTGCCGCGCGCCTTGCCGGACACGAGCGTCGGGGAATTGCTGCAGTCGATGCAGGGACATCGATTCGATGCTACGGAACTGGTCTGCGTATGCGACGAAAGCGGGCGTCTGCTCGGCGGACTTTCGCTCGGTGCGGTGATCGCGTTACCGCCACTGACACGATTGGGCGACGCGATGACCCATCCGCTGCCGAGCGTGCGCACCGAGGACGATCAGGAACGCGTTGCCTCGATCGCGCTCCACCATCGCCTGGAAGCTGTCCCGGTCGTCGATGCGAACGGCTTCCTGCTCGGCATCATTCCGCCAGCAGCCTTGCTCTCGATCCTGCGCCACGAACACGTGGAGGATCTGCATAGACTCGCGGGCATACAGCGTGAATCGGCTCAAGCAGGCCATGTCATGTTCGCACCGCCTTGCCCCCGTGCCCGCGACCGTCTGCCCTGGCTCATCGTGGGACTTGCAGGCAGCGCACTTGCGACCTTCATCATGTGGCGCTTCGAGCATGCCCTGCAGACGCAGCTCGCAGTGGCGTTCTTCGTTCCAGGCCTGGTCTACCTCGCCGATGCGATCGGCACGCAAACCGAAGCGATTGCCGTGCGCGGACTTTCGCTAAGCCATGCAAGGCTGGGGCCGCTGCTTGGTCCCGAATTGCGCACCGGCCTGACGATCGGCCTCGTGTTGGGTGGTCTGGTCTTCGCGTTGGTCTGGTCGGTCTTCGACAACGTGCGTCTCGCCGCATCGGTGGCCACCGCCGTGTTGTTCGCGGGAATTACCGCCGCTGCGATCGGCCTGGTCCTGCCGTGGATGCTGGCCCGTGCCGGCAGCGATCCGGCGTTGGGCAGCGGACCGCTGGCGACAGTCATACAGGACGTCCTGAGTCTGCTGATCTACTTCGGCGTCGTAACGCTGCTGCTCTAGCAGCCTGTCGGACCTGATTCACGACACGCACGGGAGTGTTTTTCAGGCCCGTGCAATCTTCGGCAGCGGCGGCGTGCGCTCGGGCGCAAGATGGTCGCGCAGATCGGCCAGCAGGTCGGATTTCAAGCTGGCGAACGCCGGATCATCCCAGCGGTTTTCCCACTGCAAGGGGTCGTTCTGCAGATCGTAGAGCTCGCCTTCGACGCCGCTGTAGTACCCGAATGCATCGTACTGGGTGCAGACGTAGCGCGTGCGCGTGATGGTCGCCATGCGGATCGCGTTCGGCCCCGGCTGGTCGTCCCAGGTGGTGATTGCGCGCTGGTGGGCGCTGCCCGCCTCGAACGGCAAAGGCGAACCCTGAAAGCGGCTGTCCGCATCGATGCCGGCGATGGCGGCAAAAGTCGGGGCGAGATCGATATGTCCGACCGGGTCGTCGATCGATGCCGGCGCGATGCCGGCCGAGGGCGCCGGTCGCCACACCAGCGGTACCCGCATGAGCGCATCGACATGAAACCCGCCCTTGAAGAGCATGCCGAAGTCGCCCTGCATCTCGCCGTGATCGGTAGTGAAGAACACATCGGTGTCCCGTGCCCACCCCCGCGCCCCGATCCGCGCCATCACCCGACCAAGCGCCTCGTCGATCAGCTCGTTCTCGACGTGTACGACCGCATTCACCTCACGGATCTGATCGGGCGTGAGCGCGGCCGGCACGAAGCTCGGCGGCGCCGAGAAATTGAACCGGGCACGCCCCAGATAGTTCTCCAGCCAATGCCGCGGTTTGCGTGCGAGGATCGTGGCGATCTGCTCCGGTGTGCCGGGATAACCCGCAGGCAACCCCAGGGCTCGCCAATCGTGCCGGGCACGCTCTGATGCGGGCGGATCCCAGGGATGGTGTGGATCCGGAAAGCTCAGCCACAGAAACCAGTCGGCGGCGGCTTCGAGGCTGTCCAACCAGGCGATGGCGCGATCTGCCACCCAGTCGGTGTGATACAAGCCACGCGGGATCGGATTCAGCCAGACCTGCGGCGCCAGCGTGTCGCCTCCTCCACGCCCGCTCGGGCGTTGCTGTGCATCGATGTATTCGAAGAAGCCTTCGACCGCCTCCGGGTGCTGGTCCGCCAGCCACTTCGGGTAGTGGTACATCGAACGGCCTGGCCGCCCGGTGTGCGCCGCGAGTTCCATGCGATCGAACCCGCGATGCGGCCCTGTGGTATTCCTGAGCGCGGCGTAGTTCTCGAAGAAGGATTGATCCGGTGTCGATGCCGGCTCGAAATGGGCTTTGCCGATCAGGGCGGTCCGATAGCCGGCGGTATCGTGCAGCATGCTGACGATGTTCGGCCCGTCGAGCGGCAGCGCGATGCCGTTCATGGTGACGCCGTGGGTGCGTGGATACAGCCCGGTCAGCATGGTCGAACGGGCAGGCATGCATTCCGTGTTCTGCGTGCAGGCGCGACGATACACGAGTCCCTGCGCCGCCAGCGAGTCCACGATCGGGGTTGCCGCGATCGTCCCGCCATTGCAGCCGAGTGCGTCATAGCGTTGCTGATCCGTGGTCACGAACAAGATCTTGCGGCCCATCGGGCATTCCTCCAACGGCAGTCGGCCGCATGACAGGGCTGCGGCTACGTCACAACGGACTTCGTCGCGGCAACATCAAGCACGACGCGCGCGCAAAAAAACAAAAGAGCGGTGGGCGGCGAGTATCGCTGCCCACCGCCCCGCTATGCAGGACGCGGAATGCGTCGATTACTTGATGACGATGTTCGATTCCTTCACGACCTTCGTCCACCGTTCGTAATCGGCACGGATACGCTTGCCGAAGGCTTCGGGCGGACCGCCCGTCGGCTGCATGCCGTCGGCCTCGAGCGTCTTCTTGATGTCGTCCTGCTTCAGGGCCTCGTTGATTGCTCCGCTCAACCGAT
>JBIKKL010000282.1:0-6311 GCA_044360365.1 Burkholderiales bacterium
TCGTGGGTGTCGTCGAGTTCCAGCACGTGGCCGTAATAGCCATTGACCATGGCCGTCGTCCATGCAGCAGCGTGATGACCGCCTGCGATCGTGGCAGACTTGCTTCCGGCATCGTCGACGAGCACATCCAGCCACGCAGGCATCCCGATGGCCGCGCGACCTGCGATGAGATCACCGATGAAATCGAGCAACTCCTGAGCGGCCGCCTGCTGCACTCGAACGTCGAACTGGCCCCAGCGCAGTCTGCATGACCAGGCGGCGAAAGCGGCCGCCACCGGATCTTCGATCTGGGAGGAATGATGAGAAGCCAATCGACGTTTCGCTCGCGCAAGACTTTGGGGAATGAGCCGATGCACCGCGTCTCCTCGAACATCGGCGTACCGAGTATAGCACCGCGTCTCCAACGGCTTCGGCACCGAGGAAGCAGGATGCCCGCATGTTAGAATCGATCCTCCCTTCGATGACCATCGCTCGACGCGACGCCACATGACCCCATCCTTCAAGCGCATTGCGCTCGCCCTGCCAGCAGTATTCGCCTGCGGCGCGACACCGTCGTTCGCGGCCGAATTGCCGAAGGACTTTCCGAGCCGCCCCGTTCGGCTGATCGTTCCATTCCCACCCGGCGGCAGCAACGACATCCTGGGCCGCTTCATGGCCGTGCGCCTCACCGAAAAGCTCGGCCAGCAGGTGATCGTCGACAACCGCCCCGGCGCGGACGGCATGATCGGCTCGGACATCGCAGCCCGATCGGTACCCGACGGACACACCATTCTCATCGTGTCGACGTCGTATTCGATGAACCCGGCCATCCACAAGAAGATGCCGTTCGATCCCGCCAAGGATCTCGCCCCGATCGCAATGATCGGCACAGGCCCGAATGCGATATCGACCAATCCCGGCCAGCCGATCACGAACATCAAGGAATTGATCGCAGCCGCGAAGGCAAAACCCGGGGCGATCAACTACGCATCCTCCGGTATCGGCGGATTCAACCACTTCGGCGGCGAACTGTTCAAGATCGCTGCGGGCGTCGACATGACGCACGTGCCCTACAAGGGCGGCGGTCCGGCGATGATCGATCTCATGGCGGGCCATGTTCCCGTGCTGTTCAGTACGCTGATTCAAGTGCTGCCGCATGCCAGAAGCGGGAAGCTGCGCATCATCGGCACGGGCGGCGCGAAGCGCTCCCCCGCCCTGCCCAACGTACCGACCGTGATCGAAGGCGGTGTTCCGGGATACGAAGTGCCGATCTGGTGGGGATTCCTCGGTCCTGCCGGCTTGCCGCAGAACCTCGTCGCTGGCCTCAACGAGGTCGTGGCATCCATCCTCAAGGAACCCGAGACCGTAAAGCGCCTGGCCACCGAAGCGGCAGAGCCCGCCTTTGCGTCCCCGGCAGAGTTCGGCAAGACGATCCGCGACGACATCGGGAAATGGATCAAGGTCGCACGCGACGCCAAGATGCAGGCCCACTGATCGCATATCAGGTTCTTCATTGCGCACCACGACGCCTGCACAGGCATGAGACGGAGATTCGAACGTGATCGAGTTCAAACTGACTGACGAACAACGCGAGATGGTGGATCAGCTGCGGCGCTTCCGGCAAAAGGAGCTCGCGCCCAAGGCCATCCGCTGGCTCAACGGCGACTATCCCTACGAGAACCTCAAGCAACTCGCCGACATGGGCATCCTCGGCATGTCCGTGCCCGAGGAATACGGCGGCTCCGGTGCGAGCGTGCTCGATGCCGTGCTCGCCATGGAAGAAATCGGCAAGAGTTGCTATGTGACGGCGCTCGCCGCGCTGGGCGAGATCGGCGTGCAGAGCCGCATCATCAGCGAGTACGCCCCCGAACCCCTGAAGCGCAAGTGGCTGCCCAAGATTGCCGCCGGCGAATACATCCTCGCCATCATGCTCACCGAACCGGATGCGGGCACCGACGTGCCGAGCTACCGGACCAATACGGTGATCAAGGGCGACAAGGCGATCGTCAACGGACAGAAGACGCTCATCTCGCGCGCGGACATCGCCGATCTCATGATCGTCTTCACGCGCGTGAACGGAGTACCTGGGGCGGCCGGCATCGGCTGCGTGATCGTCGAGAAGGGTGCGAAGGGCTACACGGCCACCGGCAAATATCACACGATGGGCGGCGAACATTTATGCGAAGCCGTCTTCGACAACGTGGAAGTCCCGCTCGAGAACGTCATCCTGCGCGACAACGGCATGAAGAAGCTGCTCTCCGCCTTCAACATGCAGCGCTGCCTCAACTCTTCCATTTGCCTCGGCATGGCCGAAGGTGCGCTGGAAGAGTCGGTGAAGTACCTGCGCGAGCGCAAGGCGTTCGGCAAGCCCATCGGCGATTTTCAGGGCATGCGCTGGAAGGCGGCCGACATGATGATCGAGATCGAGGCGGGTCGCGGCCTGCTTTATCGTGCAGCCGTGAGCGGCAACCCCTTTCCCGATCCCAACATGGCCGCAATGGCGAAGATCTACTGCAACGAGATGGCGATCCGTGTGACGAACCAGGCCGTGCAGATCCACGGCGGCTATGGCTACGTGGACGAGTATCCCGTCTCGCGCCTGTTCCGCGGCGCACGCTTCGGCAGCCTCGGTGGCGGCACCACGGAAACCTTGCGCAACCTGGTCGGACGCAAGGTCGTGGAACACATGGATCTGGCCACGGGCGTGGCGAGCCTCGGGTTCTAAGCTGTTTCGACCACGGCAGCGAACCTGAACGGTTCGTCTGCCGGCCTCACGATCGTTGCATCACCGGCACCACAGTGACGAAGACGGTTCGGCACTGTGTGCCTCGACCCGTGATCCTCGAAGCCACCCCCTCGATACGCCACGCAACGGCCGATGAACCCGCTCCAGCAATTCGAAACGCCGACCCTGCTCCTCGACGAAGCGCGCATGACGCGCAACATCGAGCGCATGCAATCGCGCATGAATGCCCTGGGTGTCCGGTTTCGGCCGCACGTGAAAACGAGCAAGTGCATCGAAGTGGCCAGACGCCAGCGGGATGCCGGCGCCACAGGGATCACCGTCTCGACGCTCAAGGAAGCTGAAGCGTTCTACGCAGCCGGGTTCACCGACATCCTGTACGCGGTCGCGATCGCGCCGACGAAGTTCGATCATGCGATGCGGCTCGCGCGGGCCGGCGCGAAGCTCACGCTTCTGGTCGAATCCGCCGAAGCCGCCCGCCTCCTCGCGCAGCACGGCGCGCGACACGGTCACTGTCACGAGACCCTCATCGAAATCGATACCGACGCGCATCGCTCCGGCGTGGCTCCCGATGATCCAGTGCTGCTCGATGTGGCGCGCGAACTTCGCTCGCACGACGGGACAGGCGCACGACTCGCCGGGGTACTGACACACGCCGGCAGTTCCTACGCGTTGAACACGCCCGAGGCCCTGCGCGCGATGGCCGAACAGGAACGTGCGGGCTGCGTTCATGCGGCCGAGCGCCTGCGGGCTGCCGGGCATGCCTGCGATACCGTCAGCGTCGGCTCCACGCCCACCGCATTGAGTGCAGAACATCTCGAGGGCGTGACCGAAGTCCGCGCCGGCGTCTACGTGTTCTTCGATCTCGTCATGGCTGGCGTCGGCGTCTGCAACCTCGACGACATCTGCCTGAGTGTCTTGTGCTCGGTGATCGGCCATCAACCCGCACGCGGCTGGATCATCACCGATGCCGGCTGGATGGCAATGAGCCGCGACCGTGGCACGCAGAATCAGTCGATCGATCGCGGCTACGGCCTCGTCTGCGACGTCGATGGCAATCCGATCGAAGGGCTGCGCTTCAGCGAAGCCAACCAGGAGCATGGCGTCGTACATCGGACCGATGCATCGATCGACGTGGTGCGGCAGTACCCCATCGGATCGCAGCTTCGCATCCTGCCGAACCATGCGTGCGCCACGGGTGCGCAGTTCGGGTCGTATCGAGTGATTCAAGCCTCGCGCCCGGATCTGCAGACGTGGCCGCGCTTCAACGGATGGTAAGGGCAGTCGCAAGCGTATCGTCGCGCCGCGATTGGCTACGCAGGGGATGGGCAGCACGATGAACCCGCACTCGCCAGCCGCCCTGACATCGGGCCGCCTCAGCGTTGCCCCGATGATGGACGTCACGGATCGCCACTGCCGCTATTTTCTGCGTCAAATCTCTCGCCACACGCTGCTCTATACCGAGATGATCACGACGGGAGCGCTTCTGCATGGCGACATCGATCGCCATCTGCGCTTCCACCCGGCGGAGCATCCGATTGCGCTGCAGCTCGGCGGATCGGAACCGGCCGAGCTTGCCCACTGTGCACGCCTCGGCGAGCGCTACGGCTACAGCGAGATCAACATCAATGTAGGTTGCCCGAGCGAGCGAGTGCAGAAGGGCGCATTCGGTGCATGCCTCATGGCCGAGCCGAATCTCGTGGCCGACTGCGTCGACGCCATGCAGCAAGCGGTGGGCAAACCGGTGAGCGTCAAGCATCGCATCGGCATCGATCGCCTGGAGGACTACGACTTTCTGCGTCGCTTCGTCGACACGATCGCCACCCGCGGCTGCCGTACCTTCGTCGTCCATGCACGCAACGCGATCCTGAAAGGTCTGACGCCGAAACAGAATCGGGAAGTCCCGCCGCTACGATACGATTTCGTGTATCGGCTCAAACGCGAGTACCCGCAGCTGCATGTATCGATCAACGGCGGCATCCAGAACTGGCCGCAGATCGATGCGCATCTCAACGAAGTCGACGGCGTAATGATCGGCCGCGCCGCCGAAAACGATCCCTGGCTCTTCGCCGAAGCCGATGCGCGCGTCTTCGGTGCGACCGCGCCTGCACCCACTCGCCGGGATGTGCTCGTCGCCATGGCGAACTACGCCGACGAAACGATGAAGGAAGGCACGCCGCTGCGTCACATCGTCCGTCACCTGCACGGGCTTTACCGCGGGCGTCCGGTGGCGCGCCGCTGGCGTCAGATGCTCTCCGATACGGCGGCACTGCGCGCGAATGATCCCGGGCTGCTGTGGCGAGCCCTCGAAGCCATCGAACGCCGGGAGTTCGATCTGAACGAAGCCTGAGTTATTCGCGAATCCGCGGGCTTCACATCAAGGCGTCGACGGAATCATGCGCCGCAAAGCCTGCGTTTCGCCGCCTGATACTCGGACTCGAAGCGATCGACAAGTTCGCGCACGCTCGGCACGTCATCGATGTTGCCCACGCCCTGCCCCGCTCCCCAGATCTCTTTCCAGGTCTTCGGACGATCGGCTCGCCCCCGGTAGAGCGACTTGCCCTCCACGACCGGGAGATTGTCGGGGTCGAGCCCCGCGTTGCGTATGCTGCCGCCGAGATAGCTGCCGTGCACGCCTGAGAAGAGCGGGGTGTAAACGATGTCGCTTGCGGTCGAATCGACGATCATCTGCTTGTACGACTCGTTGGCAGCCGACTCGCGCGTCGCAATGAAGCGCGTGCCGATGTACGCGAGGTCGCAGCCCATCGCCTGCGCTGCAAGAATGCCGGAGCCATTGGTGATCGCGCCGGACAGCACGACGGGGCCATCGAAGAACCGGCGTACCTCGTTGACCAAGGCAAAAGGACTCGTCGTGCCGGCATGCCCGCCGGCACCGGCGCAGACCAGGATGAGTCCATCGACCCCGCCTTCCAGGGCCTTCTGCGCATGCCTCACCTTGATGGCGTCGTGGAGCACGATCCCGCCGTAGGCGTGCACCTTGTCGACGACATGCCGCGGCGCGCTGAGGGACGTGATGATGATCGGCACCTTGTGCTGCGCGCATACATCGAGATCATGATCGAGGCGCGTGTTCGCCGGATTGACGATCAGGTTGACGGCAAACGGGCCGACTTTCACCTGCGGATGCGCGGCCTGATGGGCAGCCAGTTCGGCTTCGATGCGTGAAAGCCATCGATCGAGCTCGTCCTGCGGACGCGCGTTCAGCGACGGGAAGGAGCCGATGATGCCCGCCTTGCATTGCTCGATCACCAGTTCGATGCCGGAACACAGGAACATCGGCGACGCGAGCACGGGCAGTCGAAGTCTGTCGGTAATCGATGTGGGCAATGCCATGATTTCTCCCCTGAGATTGGTCTGCGTTCAAGTTCGGGCCTGCTGCGGCGGGCCGCAACGGCAGGTGTGTCAGGTCGAGTCCGTCGTCGGCAGATCGATCTCGCCGCGCCCGATTTCGATGACCCGTCCCGAGACAAAGATGCGCCGCTGGTCGTCCACGGTCAAGCCGAGCCGGCACGATCGGCCGAGGTGATCGCCCTGCAGCACGTCGAATGACAAGGGTAGCACCGGGTTT
>JBIKKL010000284.1:0-6292 GCA_044360365.1 Burkholderiales bacterium
TCCAGTTCAGGACCAAAGACCTCGCCCAATTCACGCTGCAAATGAACGCACGTCGCAATCAACGAGGCCACGCGAAAGCGATCGCGGGGGCACCGTTCGCGTTTCGAGGCGCGGAAGGATGATGGCGTCGAGTCTCAGCAGGCTGACCTGGGGAAAAGCACGAGAATCGATACGGCGGAAATCGATCGGTTGGCTCGCAATCCCATACGGAGACAGAACGTCCATCGCCCCCAAGCTTCTGTCGTATGGCATCTGGTTGAAGGTTACCCTGATCGGAAGACTCAAGTGTCCTATCCGGAGGGTGACCGTACTTTCTCTGAGGGCGTTGCGTGCCTTGCCATGTTGCGTCTTTGGCTTGAAGCGTCTTCCAAGATCCACGTCAGCAGAAAAGCGAGCCAAAGACACAAAGCGGTGAACGATAACGACAGTCCGGAGAGTTCAGAGATTGCCCACACTACGAAACATACCGTGAGCAGGAGTGCAATCGGAGAAACCGCCGTTCGCGCGTAGGGCTTCCAGATCCAATTCATCACGAAGTCGAGAGATACGAAATACGCTCGTATGATGCCCAGTCGCCCGAAACCTGTCTATCGCGCCGAGGGTTCACGTCGTAAGCGAGCTCCATACTCCATGTGCATGACATGAAGGCTCAGGAACGCGATTTCTCGATCGCGTCCTCGCACATGGCGATTATCCGCTTGTATGCTGTGGCGCGCTTCTTCCTGTTGGCATACTCCGGAATTTCTTCGAGCTTCTTGATGGTCTTCTTGCAGGCGATCAAAAGATGCTTTGCCCCCGCGACCACCTTGGGATTCTTCCGGATCGCACTGAGATCCCGACGTGACAGAACCTCGAGCACCTGGCGTTGTGCACTGGTGACCTTGATCGTCTTCAAGGGTCGCACTCCGAACGATGAACGCACATTCTAGGCCACGTCGGCGTGGCAGCCTACTCTCTTCCCCCATCAGGGGGTCTCTGCCCGCGACAAAACGCCCGACGCGTAGGCACGCGAATCGGGCCCGGGGGATAGGCGGTTGACGGGCCCCGCGTCTCTATCCGCCAGCCCGCACCAAGCATTCAGGATCAGCTTAGTCCACAAACCATCAATAGTGTGTTCTGTCGTTGCCCCGAGAAAGACCATCCCTAGGGGGAAATCCTTATCCCCTTGATTATTAATTGTTTAGATGTCGAGCAAATTTTCATCGGTACGCCAAAAATCACGCGGAATGCTCGACTTACCTCGGCTATGTACAGATTGTCCACCGCGTTATCCACAGAATTTGTGGATTGTTCCCTGCGGTGTCATGCAGCAACACGGCGAGCATGCGAGCCAAACGAATTCGCGGTCTCGACGTCGAAACGCCACGCGCGTGAACCCGGTTGATACGAAACACGCGACCTGCGATGAACATCGAGCATCAAGGCGACAAACTGGCTTCTCATCATTGTGTCGCCGTGATTACACCATGTAGTCCGCTCGGACTGTGCTCTGGCAACACTACGCGCTGAGGTGGATTCGACAGGCATTGCCGCAAAAGGATGGCGAAGGCCACTGCCGCTCTGTATACGGCGATTGCGATTCGCGCGCGACTACTGCGTCCCGAGGCAAAACCTCTCGTCCCGTGTCCGAGCCATTCTTCAGCGATCGTCCGACCAGCAACGATCCATAGCGAAACTGTTAGTTAAATCGGTGTCCTCGTTCATTCCGCTTTCAGCGCCGCAAGCCGCGGAGATTTCGCCGGCCAGGCGTTCGGTGATCGATCGATCCAGATCCTCGTAGAGCCCGACGAGTTCTGTCAGGACTGTGTCGCTTTCCAACGAGAACTCCTGCGCAAACGCTGAATCGCGTCGAATTGCGATCAATGACTCGGCCTCGGCGGCGAGAAAGCCTCGAACCGTCGCGTCGTCGACATCCAGACCGGCCATCTCCGCGAGGTGACGGACGATACGTTCGAAAGCTTCTTCCTGCCGCAATTCGAGAACCGAGAGTGACTCGTACATTGGAGCACCTCCGCGAAACAATAGGTCATGCACGTCTGGAGGGTATTGTTCCCTTGGGCAGGTTTCACGTGCGTTTCAGTCTGCCTGCTTGCACAAAGCATGGAGTGGCGCCCACGTTCGCCTCTATACGCCCCCAAGAAAAGAGTGCGACTTGCGGCTCGATAGCGAAGCATCCACCTACTTTCGACGCCTGTATCGTCACGCGCCTCGACGCCGATCTTCCCACCCAGGCTGCCGAACGAACCCGAACACTGAACTGCAATGGTCCTCCGAGTCCCACTCGAGCTACTCTGGTCCCTAGAGAAGTCGGCTGCCCGAACTCATTGCTGGCCGGGCAGCCCTCTGCAACGACTGCTCTGCGTCCCCCTAGCTGCGACGCCGGCGCAGGGCCGCTGTGACCAGGCCGAGTCCGGCCAGCATCAGCGCGTAGGCCTCAGGTTCCGGTACGGCGGCCAGCGCGGACACCCCGGTATCGGGGAAGTCCGTGAACACGCCGTCGACGCCTAGCAGGAAATAGGCTTCCATCTCCTTTTGCGGATCACTGAAGCCGAGAAGACTGGCATCGTTGCGGAATGTCCAAGTATGAATCTCAAGCCCCGCCGCGTGCGCCGCCTCGATGACCCCTGTGCTGCCCACCACGAGCCTATCCATGCCGTTGACGATACCGTCTCCGGTACGATCCACGCCATCGTCTACGGTCTTTAGCAGATAGGGCTTCCAGGGGCCAACGCCGTTCGCGTAATTCGCGATGAACGCCAATCCGGCGGGCGTGAGCAGATCCGCAAACGTGCGCGGGTCGCCGGCCACGGTGAAGTCGTACGGCTGGCGATACGGGTCGACCAGATCCAACGAGCCGTTCGGATTCACGTCATTGGCGTCGATGAGCTGGACCAGCTTGAGGTTCGTAATCGTGTTCAGATACTGCAGGTTGGACGATTCGAACGACTGGATGTAGACCGGGGCATTCGGGTTGTTGCCATAGGCGGCGTGCAATGTCGTGACCAGTGCGTCCTCCATGGGGAGGCCAAGGTTCTTGTGAAACGTCGGATGCTTGGTTTCAGGATATATCCCAACGCCCTTCTGCTTGGCGAGCGCGATCACCTCGTCCAGCGTGGGAATCTCGTACAGCCCGTTGAAACTCTGGTCTCTGTTGGCGCGAGGCTGCACCGCTCTGAGGGTCTTGATCTCTGCAAGAGTAAAGTCGCTCGCGAACCAATCGTTCGTCTGGACACCGTCGACCACCTTGATCGTCTTGCGAGCGGCGAACTCTGGACGCGACCCTACATCGGTGGTTGCGCCGAGCATGGGCTCGTGGCGCGCGATGAAATGGCCATCCTTGGTCAGCACCAAGTCCGGTTCAATGTACTTGGCACCCTGCTGAATGGCAAGATCATAGGCCGCGAGCGTGTGCTCGGGCAGATAGCCGGAAGCGCCGCGATGGCCGATGACGATCGGCGCCTGCCCATTCAAGGTGTTCCAGGCGAAAGCGGGTTCTACGGAAAAGCCAGTGAGCGTACTTGCAACAAACAGAGCGATCAACGAATTGCGCGTCTTCATGAGCCCTCCAACGGGTCGGTAACGGTTTTAAGTTGCGATCGAAACGTGCCGATCGACTACCGAGCCTATGCTCGAAACGTGACGCGTTGGCGAAGCGAGGGGAGTGGAAACGTAGTCCGATCCGATCGAAGAGGATTCGTAGCGAAAGCATTGGGGAGTGACCACCATCGTCACCGGACGCGCAACGGCCTCCGTCCCTACCAAGCCCGTAGACCGCTTCACGCTGAGCGGCCGCCTCCGAGACGACAATCCCTAGAGATTGCGGCAAGAGCGGTGCAACGCGCCGTCGGCATCGGCGCTGCGCCTGATCGATTCAAAGTTCGCATTGTTATCGTGCGCAGACCGCACCGAGCGTGAACTCGGCGATCGTGCCTCACTTCGCCCGCATGCGGTTGTTCTTCGCGTTATGTTCCAGCTCGCAGAGTCCCAGTGCTTCCATCAAAGGCGGTACGTATACGCCAAACCTCCCTCGTAGTCCCTTCTTGAGCCCATACCACCCACCCAAAGGGTTATCGGCCGCTCGGCCCCAGGCTTCGACGGTGCCTTCCTTCGCGGGCTTCTTCTCATCGGCACCACCGAGTTCGACCCAGTCACCGGACGCCTTGAGCATAGAATGAAGGTCCACCACACATCTCGCATCGTAGTGGAGAGTCGTGCTGCCCACGCTGCACACCAGAACCTTCTTGCCGTCCTTCTCGTCCACATGCATCGTAAAGGCCGACGCCCCCGGTGCGGTCATCAGTACCCAGGGATCGTCCTTCGTGCGGTTCAGAAGATCCTCCATCATGCCCCCCCGATTTCAAGCGCTCAGTAGAAATGCTGCAGCGTAATCAACGGTCACGCTGCAACGTCACATGCGCCTATTCTGTACGTTCGACACTTGCGCGCTTACGGCGCACCGCAAATGCAATGATGCCAAGTCCGGCGAACATCAGTGCGAATGTCTCGGGTTCCGGTACGAGCGTAATGTCGAGTGCAACGAACTGGGTGAACTGCGTCCCCGAGAAGTTGTTGTCGGAGACCAGAATGAGCGTCTGGCGACCGTTGAATTCCGGGCCGAACGTCAATCCCTCGATGTTGTCCAGCGCGAGGGCCGTGCCGTCCTCGTGCTTCAGCGTCGAGAGATCGAGCAATAAGGTCTTTGCGGCCGGGACTATCGATTGACCGGCGAGGCTCTCCAACGCAGATACGTCGGTCGCCGCTCGTGCATCGATATGGTAGAGGCGAATCGTGTTTCCCGTGACCGGCGTGCCTGGCGTCACGGCACCTACTGCAAACGACCGCTCGATGCCGACGAACTGCCTGTCGCCGATTGCCAGGAGATCGGTCAGCCCATTGGTTGCAAAGCCATTCAACGGATTCGGCGGAATCGCGACCGGATCGACGTCATAAGCGTATTCCGCACCCGGCAAGCCCGTTGCGATATCGAAGGACAGGATGCGCGCCCGCGACGCGTTCAGCACGGTAGCGGGCAAGCTATCCTGAGCCAGGGCGTTCTCCGTTGCCGTGTAAAGCGTCGTGCCGTTCGTCGAGACCGTCAGGCTCTCGAACGCCAGGTTGTTGTAGATGCCCTTGTCGCCAGATGTCAGCCCCAGCGTCGAGCCGGTCGGATTGTAGCGACCGGGAACGGCGAAGTCCCGCACGTGAGTACCGTCCAAGTTCATCTCGCGCACGGTCGGATTCTGGAATCCTGAATTCGCGCGCTGCCCCTCGCTGCTCCAATACAGTGTACCGGTCACTGCGTTCAGCCGGATGCCTTCGGGATCCACGGTGTTCAAGGCAAACGCGCCACCACCGGGCTGCTGTATCGTGGTCACGCCCGTGAAACTCACCCCGGCCATGCCGGGCGTCGCCGAACGCGCGAACTTGCTGAGATCGAGCGTCAGCGAATAGTAACGAGCCGGGTTCAACGCGGAGCGATCGTCGCTGATGGCGATGAAGCGCTGATTCGTCCCGTCGTAATCGATGCCAGAAAGCCCGCCGACCGTCGTACCGGCATAGAGCGTACCGCTGGGGACGATCTGTTGCCCCAGGTAGGACAAGCTGAAGTCTACGGCATGAGCGCTGATTGCAGCGCAGGTCAATGACAATGCGACAAGCGTACGTTGCAACTTCATGGCATTCCCCCTGTGAGCGTGTAACCGGGCAACCTTCGAGCGATTCGACAACGAATCGTGAAGGCCAATTGCACTACTGACGCAGCAGGATAGACAAGCCACGTTGCAGATATCCGCGGTCTACTCGGGTCAAGCGTAAGCCGTTCGGGTCATGCTGTTGACCTCGGCACCGAAGCTGCGCTCGCGTCGACGAAGAAACACCGAATGGCTCGATGGGCGCCCTGACCGAAATCACGTGTATATCGCGAGCTGTGTTCGCTCTCGCACGGTGAACCCCGAGGGACAGGCCTAAAGTGCAGCATGTTCTGGAGCAAGCGCCGCGACAATACGCGTCGCGCTCCTCACATGGCCTGATGGCACCACGCGCATTGCGCATGCCTGCTGACCCGCCTTTCGATCGACGCCGTCCGTTCCAGTTCGATGGGCGGCGGCCACCCAACATCCAAGGAACGAAAATGAAGACAACGACGAACTTCGCTACGATCGCAATGGCAGCCATCGCACTGATCTCACTCAGCGGCTGCAGCGGCATGTCGGCCAGAGATCGGGACACGGCCATCGGTGCAGGCGTCGGCGCGGTCGGTGGTGCCGTGATCACGGGCGGAAGCGCCGTCGGC
>JBIKKL010000286.1:0-6283 GCA_044360365.1 Burkholderiales bacterium
TCCTATCGTGATCGATGTGAGTTGAGTGCTGCGATCCCGCCTGGCAATGCCGGCACCGCTCGCGGCACGATGATGAAGCGCGAGCAGTGTCGAACCGCGTGCAGCCCAAGTCAAGGCAAAGGGATCATGCAATGCGGTGACAGCGCGCAAGACATCAATGCCGGTCGCTCAAGGTGCCCGGGACGCGGGGCGTCCGGGATCGTCGAAGAACTCCTTCATGAGGAAGTCCTCCAGTCCGGCGGTGTCGGCAGCTCGCGCCGACAGGTTGACATGGCGACCGAGCCGGCGCGATTCCCAGAGAAAGTCGCCCTGCTCGTGCCGACGGATGATGTCGATCATGCTGCGGACGACCGCCTTGCGGATATCCGCATGCGCGCGCTTGCGCACGGTGACGAGTTGGGTTGCGTTGCGCCGAATGTCGACGTTCCAGCCGTAGAAGAAATACTCGGCATAGTCGTACCCCAGGCGGCTGATCTGAAAAATGCCCCCGCCGGTGAGATCCTTACCATGCGTCGGGGCTCGCCCGACGCCGAGGTTCGCCAGTGCAACGCGATTCGCACGCTCGGCGTCGGACTCCTCGGCGAGGGCCGGCGCACTCGGCCGCGATGGCTCGCTGCCCTGACGCGCTCGGCGCGACGCGATGTATGACGACAAATCGCCTCCGGGCGCGGCCTTCGGTACAGGCTCAGGGACGGGCGGGACCACCGGCTCCGGTGCCGAATACTGCGGCGGCTCGGCGGGAACGACCGGTTTCGTCATCGGCTCGGGGGGCGTCGGACGTGCACGCGGCGCTGGCGGAGTCGGGCGTGGCTTGGGCGGCACGAGTTCGCGCTTCGGAGGCGCGGGGCGCGCGTCAGCCTGGCGCTCGGCGCGCCGCGGGGTCTCGGATGCCGAGGGCGCCGCCGGCTGCGAGGCCTGCGGCTCCAGTCGCAACTGAAGCGGCCCGCTCGACTCCGACGGCGACTTCAGTTCGAAGGTCGGGCGCAGTTGCGGGTGCCAACCCCACATCGCAGCGACGTGCATTAGCACCGACAGCACGAAGGCAACCTGTATCGTACGGTTGTTCGCGAAGCTGCCGCGGCGGCCTGCGGAAACGAGTTCCGTCAAAGGATGAGATTCAATCAGTGCGCGCATGCGACATCATCGTTCAGCCCGACGTCTGCCCTCACAGCGCGACAATCGAGCACGTATCGCACCTGCACTCAGGACGACGACGTCCCTGCATCCGGATGTCGCTCCTGCCAGGCACGCAAGGCGTTCCGGTATCGCTCCATCGCCTGATCGTAGAGATCGAACAGGCAGGGATCGCAGCCGCTCCCGCAACACGCGTCGTAATCCTCGAACGCCGGCGGTTCGGGCATCGGATCGGACGTGAGTGGTTCGGGCAAGGTCATCCTGGGTCCAGAAGCGAGGCATGCACGCCGCCGCCGGGGAACGAAGGGGCCGGCCGGGAAACGCCGCAACTCGCCGCCGATTCGCGCGCACGAGTCCGGACAGCGAACGCGACTAAACAGCCTGAAAGTGTATCGTAAACCGAACGTCCGAACGGGGGGGATCGAGCCGTCGTTGCCGAACACTTGCGACGCGACGCGCGATTGTTCAAGCGTGGCGAGGAACGTTAACATGCCCGCACGCGCGCCAAAGCGGGATGCGCGCTCCACGACGAACGGCGCAGCGCCCCTACGCGAACCCGCCTGCGCAGCCGTACACGAAACGCGCTCATGAGAATTGCCATCGTCGGAGGAGGCATCGGCGGGCTGGCCTCCGCACTGGCCATGACCCAGGCAGGATTCGCCGTCACGGTGCACGAGCGTTCGGCCGAACTGGTCGATCAGGGTGCGGGCATCACCCTCGCACCGAACGCCACCCGCGTGCTCTACCACCTCGGTCTCGGGCCGTCACTCGAGACGACCTCGGTCACGCCGCCGATGACCGAGTATCGCCACTATCGCACCGGGGAGGTCATCATGCGCATGATGACCAGGGATTTTCGTGCGCTTTACGGTTCCCCCTACATGCGCCTGCATCGGTGGGATCTGCAGGAAGCCATGATCCATCGATTGAGATCGGTTGCACCGGGAGCACTGAAGCTCGGCTCCCGGGTGGTCGATGCCATCCCGCGCAACGAGCATGTCGAGCTGCGGTTCGCCGATGGGCACGGCGAGATGGCCGATGTGATCGTGGCCGCCGACGGTATCCGCTCGGCGATACGTGAAGCCTTGTTCAATCCGGCGCCGCCCGTGTTTTCAGGCTTCGTCGCCTGGCGCGGCCTGGTCGCCACGAACGATCTCCCGAAGCACCTGCACGAATCGGCCGTCGCCTTCGGCCAGGGACGGCACATCAATCGCTATCTCGTACGCCGCGGCGAGCTGCTCAACTTCGTGGCGGTGGCGCATCGAAGCCAGTGGGAAGCCGAGGGCTGGAACATCCCGGCGCCACTGGATGAGTTTCTCGCGGAGTTCGAGAGTTTCGACGAGGGG
Organism: Burkholderiales bacterium; assembly: GCA_044360365.1. Classification (GTDB taxonomy): domain Bacteria; phylum Pseudomonadota; class Gammaproteobacteria; order Burkholderiales; family WYBJ01; genus WYBJ01. The sequence continues at coordinate 2,481 of JBIKKL010000286.1, forward strand.
ACCCGGACGATCATTTCGCGGCCGATGCGCGGACAGGTGTTCAAATGGGGGCTCTTCGGGCGCCCCTGGCTCGACCAGTGGGTCCGCGGGCGCGTGGTCCTGCTCGGTGATGCAGCGCATCCGATGCTGCCGTTCCTCGGTCAGGGCGCGGCGAACGCCCTCGAAGACGCTATGATCCTCACGCGCTGTCTCGTCGCGGAGTCGACTCCCGAGCTCGCCTTCGAACTTTATCAGCGCACGCGGCGTCCGCGGGTCCGCGCAGCCACGGAGCAGGCGGCCAAGCGCGGAGACCGATATCTCGGCGAACCGAATGCGGAAAGCCTGAAGGGCAACGAGCCCGGACCGGAGTACGCGTACGATGCCGTTGCCGGTCCGCTCGGCTGATAGCCCGGAACCCGAAACGAACGCCTGAAGCCACGTTGCCCCACCCTACGGAGTCGTCCATGAAGATCACACGCATCGAACCGATCCTGATCCGCACGCCCATGGTGCTCGACGACGCCGTGCCGCATGCCGGCGGCGCCCCGAAGCGGGACGTCTACACGGTGCTCGTCAGGGTCGAAACCGATGGCGGCGTCACTGGCTGGGGCGAAGCCTTTTCCAACGCAGGCTGGCAAAGCACGATCACGGCGATCGACGAGATCATCGCCCCGCGCGTGGTGGGCCGGGATGCTCGCCACATCGCGCAGATCCAGGCCGATCTGCATCGAGGCCTATACAACACGGGCCGCAGCGGCCCCAGCGTGTTCGCCATGTCCGGTCTCGACATCGCGCTGTGGGACATCCTTGCCAAGCAAGCCGGCATGCCCCTCTACCAACTCCTCGGTGGCAGTCCGCGTGCAACGCTCCCCGCGTACGCCAGCCTGCTGCGCTACGGTGTGGCGGATGTCGTCGAACGCAAGACTCACGAAGCAATCGAACGCGGCTACCGCTACATCAAGCTGCACGAGAACCAGCCGGACATCATCCGTGCCGCACGGCGTGCGTGCGGCACGCAGGCCGCGCTGATGGTCGATTGTTCGTGCCCTTGGTCCGTGGACGAAGCCATCGCAGCCGCCCGCGGCCTCGCCGATCAGGATCTCGCCTGGCTGGAAGAACCGATCTATCCGCCGGACGATCACGCCGGGCTCGCGCGACTGCGCGCCGTCGCACCGATGCCGATCGCCGCCGGCGAGAACTGCTCGAATCTGATGGAGTTCAAACGCCTCATGGAAAGCGGCGCCATCGGCATCGCGCAGCCGAGCATCACGAAGGTCGGCGGGGTGACCGAAATGCGCAAGGTCTTCGCCCTCGGGGAAGCCCACGGCGTGACGGTCGTGCCGCATTCCCCGTACTTCGGGCCGGGGCTCATGGCATCGATCCATGTCTGCGCCGCTGCGACCCGCGAGATTCCGATCGAACGCTACTATTGCGACTTCACCGAATCACCCTTCGGCGACCAGATCGAGCCCAGGCACGGGAAGTTCCTGGTGCCGCAGGGACCGGGGCTCGGCCAGGATCCGGACGAAGCAATCATCGCCCGCATGCGCGTGGACTGAGATCCCTCGGCATGGCCCGCGCGCGAGTGCGGCGCCCCATGGTCGATCCTGTCCCTACTCCGGCACGAAGGGATACGGCACCGCCGGCCCGTTGCGATACGGCAGCGCGAGCGTGGCCTTGCCCGGCGCACAGACGACGCCGTTCTGATTGGTGAGGTTCACCTCCGCTTCGACGAGACCGTACTTCTCGCGCCGTTCGAGCTTCGTCACCGTGCCGCCGTAGGTGAGGTCGTCGCCGACGTTCATGCGCACTCGCACCGAGTGCGACATCTTCCAGACCCAGCCGTCGCTGCCGACCACGCCATTCAGGAACGACCAGCGGCATCCGAGCGTCCACATGGCAGACGCGATGATGTGGGGGATGCCTGCCACCTGGGTGGCGAACTCGTAGTCGTAGTGATCGCGGCGGTAGGCTTCGGTCGCCATGGCCCAGCGCACGATGGTCGGGACGGTCAGGCGGATCATCTTCGTCGGCAGCGCCTGACCCTCGGCGAAGTCTTCGAAGTCGACGCGCTTGAGATCGATCGGCCTGGGCGGCGCCATCTTCGGCGGATCGCGCGGTTCCAGCGTGGCAGCCGCCTCCTTGCGGCGTTCGCGCGACTGCTCCATCCAGACGAGGTTCATATCGTGGCTCGCCACGATATCGCCGTGCTGATTCTTCCAGTCGGTGCGCACGACATAGAAGGCGAGCGCGCCGTTGCGGCCGCTCTTCTCGTAGATGTCGTGCAGGTGGATATGTGCCGAGATGCGGTCGCCCGGACGAGCCAGGCTGCGGAACTCCATGTCGTCGCCGGCATGGACATGGTAGAGGCCGTCCCAGTTCTGCGGCAGCGGCAAACCCTCGGTGACTGCGACGCGATGCATCTCGTCGTGCCGGTTGGCCCATCGCAACGCATCATCGGCGAAGGGACTTTCCGGACGCAGCGAGTGCATGACGAAGGTCCCGGGTGCGACACGCCCGCCAAAACGGGAGTTGCGCGCGGCCTCGTCGTCGTAGAAAAGTCGCGTGTCATCGAAGATCGACTGTGCGAAGCGGCGAATCTCGCTGGTCGACACATCGTCCGGCGCAGCCCGCACGGCGCCCTTCGCCCCGATCAATGCCCGCACTGCGTCGTTCACCAGCCGCGATTCGGTCGTCATGAGTCATTTCCTCCAGTTAATTGCTTAAACCGCCATGCGCCCGGCATGCCGTGGAACCGGAAACCGCAGGGCACGGACGAAGCGAGCCTAACCGCTCGTTGCCGGATTGACCAGAGCGGCCGAGGGGCCCGCGTTTTCGCAGCGCGTCAGATTTAGTGCTTGACCGACGCACGGACTCCCGCTAAGGTGCGCCCGCCAACTTGGTTTCGGGTTCTGATCGGTTCGTCCTTTGTGCGTGCGTTCTCGAGCTTTGAGATTCGATTTGGTTGGCCCGGGCAACGCCCGGTGTTTGGTGTAATTTCTCTAACTCAGGAATGACGACAATGGCTACCGGTACGGTCAAATGGTTCAACGACGCCAAAGGTTTCGGCTTCATCAAGCCGGACGACGGCGGTGAAGATCTCTTCGCCCACTTTTCGGGCATCAACATGCCCGGCTTCAAGACCCTGCAGGAAGGCCAGCGCGTGACGTTCGACGTCACCGACGGCAACCGCGGCAAGAAGCAGGCAAGCAACATCCAGGCTGCGAAGTAACCAGCCCAAAACTGAAAATGGTGCCAGGCGCAAGCCTGGCGCCATTTTTTTCGCCTAGGTTTTGGTCGCCGGAGGGGACCACGTTTCCCCGGGCTTCTTCGGGTGCCGGTACATGTGCCCGAGCTGCATGTCCGGAAACTGCACGGCCTCGGCCGCAGCATGCCCGGCCCTGCAAGCATCGATCAGCGCATCCTCCGCCCCGTAGGCGAACGGATCGCCCAGCTGGCGTTCGATCTCGCCTCCCCGTTCGAGCGGATGAGCCACCAGCCAGTCCACGGAAATGCCCAGTGCACGTGCAGGATCGATCGCATCCTTGTACCCGAGCTGGCTTCTCACCTTGGCGATGTCGAACTCCAGCACCCAGTCGCGCTTGACGCTTTGCCCTTTGTAGGCGCGCTGCGCCACGGCGGGCGGGGCTTCGATCACTTCGCAGTCGCGCCCCAGGTGCTTCGCCACGAACTCGACGTACTGCCGGTGCGTGAACTGGTGTTCGTCACGGATGTTGTAGAACTGGCCGCTGGAGACGTCCGGTCGATCCACTGCGAGCAAAAGCGCATGGGCCACGTTCTGCGCATAGCCGCGACGCTTGAGG
>JBIKKL010000366.1:0-5273 GCA_044360365.1 Burkholderiales bacterium
TCGGGGATACATCAATGACGATCACTCGCTTGTGCACATCGACCTGAGTCGCGGCGAGGCCCACGCCTGGCGCAGCATACATCGTTTCCGCCATGTCCTTAATAAGTGTGCGGATCGTGCCGTCAACTTCTGCCACTGTGGCGGCGACTTTGTGTAGCCGCGCATCCGGGTACCGCAAGATGTCCAGAATTGCCATAAATGCTTGCTAAACTAAGTCGCTAGATGCACAATTTAAACCGAGTTATCAAAATCCGGGGCAATCAATGCCCCTCGACGCCTCGCCAAGGGGGGCCGCAATGCTCAAGCCAATCATTATAGGACTCGTCGTCCTTCTCGGTCATCTCGGCACCCCCGTGCTGGCCGCCACGCCCGATATCGACCCGAATGCGCCCGACCGACATGTCGTGGTGCCCGGCGACACGCTATGGGGAATATCGGGGCGATTTCTAAAGCAACCATGGCGCTGGCCCGAACTTTTCGAGCTCAACAAGGAGCAGATCAAGAATCCGCACCTCATCTACCCAGGTGACGTCATCGTTCTTGATCGCGCTTCAGGCCGCGCCCGTGTGGTCAGCGGTACAACACTGACCCTAACGCCGCGGGTGCGCGTCGAGCCTCGTGACGGCGAAGCGATCCCCGCCATACCGTCCGCGGCGATCGAGCCATTCCTGAGCCAGCCCCTGGTACTCGACCAGGCAACGATCGACAGGGCGCCGAGAATCGTCGCCACGGAAGAAAACCGCATGGTCGTCGGAACCGGCAACCGGGCCTACGCACGCGGGATAGACGGCAAGATCGGGCAATTCTGGCAGGTGTTCCGTCCGGGCGAAATGCTCGTCGATCCTGACAGCAAGGAGTCCCTGGGGCTCCAGGCCGTGTACCTGGGTGACGCCCGGGTCGTGCGGCCGGGCGAGGTGAGCATGCTCGAAATCGTGAAGGCCACGCAGGAAATGTATGTGGGCGATCGAATGTTCGTAGCTCCCCCTCCCTCATTTGCCACCTATGTCCCCAGAGCGCCGACCAACGCGGTTCAGGGGCGGGTGATTTCAGCTTACAGCGGGCTCGAAGAAGTCGGAACCAATGGGGTCGTGACGCTAAATCGAGGCACGCGGGACGGCCTTGAGGTCGGCAATGTGCTCGCTGTGTATCGCAGCGCAGAGAGTGCGTCCAATGTACGTTCCGCAGAGCCATTGACGGGTTTTCGGAATTCACCGGTTTTCGGCCGGACCGGACCGACAGGCACGGGAGATGGCGCGCCCCCACCCGCACCGGAGACGGGTCTCCCGTCCGAACGCCACGGCTTGCTCTTCGTGTTCCGCACCTTCGAGAAGGTATCGTACGCAATTGTCATGCACTCGACGGCCCCGGTTAACCTGCTCGACCGCGTACAGAATCCCTAATGGCTGAAGGCGCGCGCACATAGGCGAAACGCTCGATAGGCCATTCGCCGTTGGAGCACGTTCAGTCTTCCTCGCTGCCGTGGCTAAAGCTTAGCCTTGTCACGGGTCTGACAGGCGCAGTCTGGCGGCGGCTCGCACATCGCTTTGGCGCACCGCAAGCCATCCTTGCGCAATCCGCGTCGGCATTGGAACCGGTCGTCGGCGTGCACCTGGCTCGAGCAATTGTTCAAGGCCCGGACCCAGCAAGCGTGCAGCAAGCACTCGATTGGGCCCAATCCGGGCTACGGGCCATCCTGACACCCGATGATCCGCGCTACCCTCCGTTATTGCTCCAGTCAGCAGCCGCCCCCCCCGTGCTCTACGCGGATGGGCGTGTGGAACTGCTGCAGCGCCGCGCCTTGGCGATCGTGGGCAGTAGAAGCGCGAGCCCTCAGGGTGTGCGAAACGCCCAAACGTTTGCTCAAGTCATTGCTTCATCCGACGTGACCATCGTAAGCGGCCTTGCGCTCGGCATCGATACCGCTGCACACGCTGCCGCGCTCGATCGGTCGGGCTCGACCATTGGCGTGCTGGGAAACGGCGCTGACGTGGTCTATCCGCGGCGCAATGCCGAGCTCTATGGTCAGATTCGAACGCAAGGGCTCATCGTTACCGAATTCCCGCTGGGCACCCCGCCCATAGCAACGAACTTTCCCCGCCGCAACCGCATCATCAGCGGCTTGTCACAGGGCTGTCTCGTCGTCGAAGCTGCCATGGCGAGTGGCTCCTTAATCACGGCCCGTCTCTGCGTGGAGATGGGCCGAGACGTTTTTGCGATTCCGGGATCGATTCATTCGCCACTCAGCAAGGGCTGCCACTACCTGATCAAGCAAGGTGCAAAGCTCGTCGAAACCCCCGACGACGTATTGGAGGAGTTCGGACTGACGACCCGCCCGGTCGTTCACGAGAATCCCGCGCGACCCCGCCCCAGCGAGGAGGAGACTCGCATGCTGGAGCGAATCGGGCATGACCCCTGCGACATCGACACGCTGCTCGATCGCTGCGAGCTCGACATCGGAACGCTCCTGCCCTTGTTGATGCAGTGGGAATTGGACGGGCTCGTTGCGCGGCTTCCGGACGGCATGTATCAGCGCATGAGTTAAGCGTTCGCATACTGCCGGCGCGCTCGGCGCACCGCGTCGCGTCGGGCAGTTCCTTGCCTTCGCTGGGGATTGTTCTTATCATCTGCCGCTCTTTTCCGCCGGCAGGGACTCGAGGGCTCACTCGCACATGGGCAAGACACTGATCATTGCCGAAAAGCCTTCCGTCGCGGGAGACATTGCCCGCGCGCTCGGTGGGTTTGCTCGTCATGAAGACTATTTCGAGCGTGATGACTATATCATCACCTCGGCCGTCGGCCACCTGCTCGAGTTGACCGTGCCTGAAGGTTTTGAAGTCAAACGGGGCAAATGGTCCTTCAACAATCTGCCTGTCATACCACCCAATTTCGATCTGCAACCCATCGCCCGATCGGAAGCGCGCCTCAAGGTACTCGCAAAGCTCATTCGCCGCAAAGACGTCGCCGAGCTGGTCAATGCATGCGACGCAGGCCGCGAGGGGGAACTGATCTTTCGCTACATCGTTCAGTACTGCAACGCAAAGCAGCCCATCAAGCGGTTGTGGCTGCAGTCGATGACGCCGGCGGCCATTCGTGATGGGTTCAACGGATTGCGGACCGATAACGACATGTTGCCGCTCGCAGATGCCGCGAAGTGTCGATCCGAAGCCGACTGGCTGATCGGAATCAACGGCACGCGGGCGATGACCGCGTTCAATTCCAAGGAGGGCGGGTTCTACAAGACGACGGTCGGCCGCGTGCAAACACCGACGCTCGTCGTGCTGATCGAGCGTGAAGAGAAGATCCGGGCTTTCAAGTCCAGGGACTACTGGGAAGTCCATGCGACATTTGCCGCAAAGGGCGGACAGTACGGCGGTCGCTGGTTCGATACCGCCTTCAAGAAGGACGAAGACCCCGAGCGGCGCACCGAGCGGATCTGGGCTAAGGAAGACGCCGAGCGTATCGTCGACGCCTGCTTGGGGAAGCCGGGCACGGTAAGCGAAGAGAGCAAGCCAACAACACAGCTCTCACCGCTACTTTTCGATTTGACGAGCCTGCAGCGGGAAGCCAACGCGCGGTTCGGATTTTCGGCGAGGAACACTCTGGCGATCGCTCAGGCCTTGTATGAGCGTCACAAGGTGCTCACGTATCCGCGAACCGATGCGCGCGCGCTGCCCGAAGATTATCTGGAAACGGTGCGCAGCACGCTCGAGTTGTTCGGCGGCGAGGTGAAGCCGTCCACAAAGGGACGCAAGACCGCGTCGAGCGACGAATACTCGAATCCCTATGGTTCATTCGCATCGGAAATCCTCGCCAAACAGTGGGTGCGTCCGAACAAGCGCATCTTCGACAACAGCAAGATTTCCGACCACTTCGCCATCATTCCGACTCTCCAGTTGCCGAAGTCCTTGTCGGAGCCGGAACAGAAACTCTACGACCTCGTGGTACGTCGATTCCTCGCCGTCTTCTATCCGGCGGCGGAGTATCTGCAGACGACACGGGTCACCATCGTCGACGAACACCACTTCAAGAGTGAAGGCAAGATTCTCCAGAAGCCCGGTTGGCTGGCGCTCTACGGCAAAGAAGCACAAGGCGAAGATGCGCGCTTGATTGCCGTCGCGCCCGGGGAGCATCCCACTGCGGAGGTGGTTGAAGCCGTCGGCCAGCAGACGCGCCCGCCCGCTCGTTACTCCGAAGCGACGCTGCTGTCTGCGATGGAAGGTGCAGGCAAGCTCATCGAGGATGAGGAGCTGCGCGCAGCCATGGATGCAAAAGGGTTGGGTACGCCTGCGACGCGCGCCGCCATTATCGAAGGGCTGATCGCCGAGGAGTACGTGATTCGCCAGGGCCGCGAACTGGTTCCAACCCCCAAGGCCTTCTCTCTGCTATTTGCGTTGCGCCACTTCGGCGTCAACGAACTGACTTCTCCGGAACTGACGGGGGATTGGGAGTTCAAGCTCAAACAGATGGAGCAGGGCAAGTTGCCGCGCTCCCTCTTCATGGAGCACATCACTGCGGTGACGCAGGATATGGTCGCTCGAATAAAGAACGGTGACATTCCCGACACGGCGTTCGCCACGCTCAACGTTCCGTGCCCGAAATGCGCCAGCGTCGTGCAGGAAAACTACCGGAAGTTCCAGTGCCAGGCCTGTGACTTCTCCATTTGGAAAGTGACGGCAGGCCGGGAGTGGGCACCCGAAGAGATAGACCAGCTGATTCGGGATCGGCGCATCGGTCCGCTCACGGGGTTTCGCAGCCGACAAGGTCGTCCTTTTGCTGCATCGCTGCGTCTGAACGACGAATTCAAAGCAGAATTCGACTTTGGGCAAGGCGCGGACGGCGCACCCGAAACAAAGCCGGATTTCAGTGCCCAGGAGACGCTAGGGGCTTGTCCGAAATGCGCCAGTGGCGTCTACGAACACGGCAGCGGGTATATCTGCGAGAACGCAGTCGGACCCGAGAAGACCTGCGACTTTCGGGTAAGCCGCATCATCTTGCAGCAATCAATAGAGAGATCTCAGCTGCAAAAGCTGCTGCGGGAAGGAAAGACCGATCTGCTGCCGCGCTTCATTTCGAAGAAAGGGCGTCCGTTCAGGGCATTTCTGGTGAAGACCCCTACCGGTGGCATCGGATTTGAATTTCAGGCGCGGGCGGCAAAGTCCACTGCAACAAGCAGCGAAACCGAAGCTGCTCCTGCAGCGTCAAAAGCGCGCCGCCGCGCAAGCTGATCCCCGGTACGGCTCGAACGTCAGCTTTTCTTGCCGAGCATGTGGCCG
>JBIKKL010000288.1:0-6261 GCA_044360365.1 Burkholderiales bacterium
CGCGACCGCGATGGACGCACTGACCCGACAAGTCGGCAAGCACCCGGTACGAGTCTTCACGTATCGAGGGCGACCGATCAATCAGGTCAACACCAAGGCGTGGCAGGCTGCACTGAAACGCGCAGGCATCAAGCAGTTCCGCTGGCACGACCTGCGTCACACGTGGGCCAGTTGGCTTAGCAGAGCGGTGTTCCGCTCAACGTGATTCAGGAGATGGGAGCTTGGCAGTCGACGGAGATGGTGAGGCGGTACGCTCACCTGGCACCCGAACAGTTCGGCCAGCATGCTCGCGTGCTGGACAGATTGCTCGATGTCACATCTGGGTCACAGGTGACGGAGACCAGAGGAAATCCGCAACCACTCAATTATTGGTGCCGGCTGCAGGAATCGAACCCGCGACCTTCTGATTACAAATCAGCTGCTCTACCAACTGAGCTAAGCCGGCATTTGCTTCGGGATTGCCGATTATAAAGGGGCACTCACAAGCAAACGGAAGCCATGGTTATCGTCCTTGGACCAGAAAAATCACGTGCTACGGAATCCAAGTACGCTCGCCTAACGGAGCACCAATGACTATTTGACGATCTGGAGATGCGATTTGCGGCCGTTGGGACCGGACGGCGTCGGATGCGTTGGCGGCGAGGAGTTACCGCCGTCGTCAGCAGAGGATGACGAACCGTTGGACCCCGAAGCGTCGCGCGTATTCACCTCGACGACCGACTGGGGCTCGTTCTGTTGTGCCTGGAAGAACATGCCTTCGCCGTTCTCCCGAGCAAAGATGCCTCGAACTGCGCTCATCGGAACCGAGCACTCGCGCGAGACACCCCCGAAGCGAGCCGAAAACTGGATCAGATCGTTGCCCATCGTCAGCTTGTGGGTGGCGTCCCCACTGATGTTCAGGATGATTTCGCCGTTCTTTACGAATTCAACAGGCACACGCGTGTCCTCGTCGACTTGCACCGCGAGATACGCCGTATAGCCGTTGTCGGCGCACCACTCCCAAATGGCGCGCACGAGATACGGCTTCGTGGCCTTGCTGATCACTTGCGCATCACCTTTTCGGAAGGCGTCAACGATTCGATGAAGGCCGGCCGACTGAACAGGCGCTCGGCATACTTCATGAGCGGCGCACATTGCTTGGGCATCTGGACGTCGTAGTAGTCGAGGCGCCAAAGCAACGGCGCGATCGCCACGTCAAGCATCGAGAACTCTTCGCCCAGCATATGCTTTTGCTTGTTGAACACCGGCGCGATCTGCGCAAGGTTGTCCCGAATCACCTGCCGTGCCTTTTCGGCGGCCTTTTGACTTCCCTTCTCGATTGCTTCGATATGAGAGAAGAGTTCCTTTTCGAAACGGAACAGGAAGAGCCGGGCGCGCGCGCGCATAACCGGATCCGCCGGCATGAGCTGGGGGTGCGGAAACCGATCGTCGATGTACTCGTTGATGATATTCGACTCGTACAGGACAAGGTCGCGCTCCACCAGCACCGGCACCTGGTTGTACGGATTCATCACCGCCAGATCTTCCGGCTTGTTGTACATGTCGACGTCGATGATCTGGAAATCCATCCCCTTCTCGTACAACACGTTGCGGCAGCGTTGCGAGAAGGGATCCGTCGTACCTGAATAAAGCGTCATCATGATGAGTTGTCCCGCGGACTGTGCTTAATGCACGTCCCTCCAGTAGGCACGCTTCAACAGCCACGTCACGAGGATCAGGACGAGCAGGAAGAGCATTACATAGATGCCAATCTGTACGCGCTTCGCGCCGGACGGCTCACCCATGTAAACGAGGTAGTTGACCAGGTCACCCACGAGTTGATCGTACTGAACCTTGTCGAGTTGTCCTCGTTGGCTGAGCACGAGCGACTTGCTCTCGGTATGGTGGCCGTGCGCATCCGTCGCATGATCGACCTTGAGCGTTTGCATGCCCTGCAACTGATACAGGACATGCGGCATCCCTACGCTCGGAAACACCAGATTGTTCCAACCACTGGGACGCTCGGAATCACGATAGAACGTGCGCAGGTAGGTATAGAGCCAATCAGGACCACGGGAGCGCGCAATGACGGTCAGGTCGGGTGGCGCCGCCCCAAACCAGCCCGCGGCGTCCTTCGGCCGCATGGCGACGCCCATCGTTTCACCGACCTTCTCGGCAGCGAACATGAGGTTGCCCCTGATCTGGTCGTCGGTGAGACCGAGATCCTGCAGACGGTTGTACCGCATGTAATTGGCACTGTGGCAATTCAGGCAGTAATTGACGAACACCTGTGCGCCCCTTTGCAGAGACGGCGTGTCGGTCACGTCCACTGGTGCGGAGTCGAGCTTGTAGCCTTCGGACGCCGCCAGCGCGAGCATCGGTGCGAACAGAAGTGCAGCGAGGAGCTTTTTCATTTTAGTGCGTCACCCTTTCCGGCTCCGGCTTGCATTTGTCCTTGCTTGAGTACCAGGGCATGAGCAGGAAAAACAAGAAATAGATCACCGTACCCAACCGGGCAGCCCACGTTGCCACATCCTTGGTGTCGAGGAAGAAGGCGTCGAAGTGGAACTGACCCCAGACGGTCGTCGGCTTCACGCCCAGATAGCCGAGGACGATGAACGTGATGACGAAGGCGGCGAGCCAGCTCTTGAACAGCGTGCCCTTGTATCGGATCGACTTCACCGGACTGCGATCGAGCCACGGCAGGAAGAACAGCAGAATCACCGCACCGCCCATGGCCGCCACGCCAGGGAACTGGGAATTGAACAGCGGCGGCACGGCGCGAAGGATCGAGTAAAACGGGGTGAAGTACCACACGGGAGCGATGTGCTCCGGCGTCTGCAGCGGATTCGCCGGCACGAAGTTGTTGTACTCGAGGAAGTAGCCGCCCATGTCCGGCGCGAAGAACATGATCGCGCAGAACACCAGCAGAAACACCGACACGCCGAAGAGGTCCTTCACCGTGTAGTAGGGATGGAACGGAATGCCGTCCACCGGGTGCCCGGTCTTCGGATCCTTCGTCTTCTTGATCTCGACACCGTCGGGATTGTTCGACCCGACCTCGTGCAGCGAGATCAGATGAAGCACGACAAGCAACAGGAGCGCCAGTGGCACGGCGATGACATGCAACGCAAAGAACCGATTGAGCGTCGCATCGGAGACGACGTAGTCGCCGCGTATCCAGACGGACAGATCTTCACCGATGAACGGGACCGCAGAGAACAGATTCACGATCACCTGCGCGCCCCAGTACGACATCTGCCCCCAAGGCAGGAGATAGCCGAGGAATGCCTCTGCCATCATCGCCAGGTAAATGAAGCAGCCGAAAATCCAAAGCAACTCGCGCGGCTTGCGGTACGACCCATACATCAATCCCCGGAACATGTGCAGATACACCACCACGAAAAACATGGAGGCGCCGGTGGAATGCAGGTAGCGGATGATCCAACCACCGGGAACGTCGCGCATGATGTACTCGACGGAGGCAAATGCCTGGGCAGCGTCCGGCTTGTAGTTCATCGTGAGGAATATGCCGGTGACTATTTGAAGGACCAGTACCAGCAGCGCCAGCGACCCGAAGTAATACCAAATGTTGAAATTCTTCGGGGCGTAATACTCGGCCAGATGTTCTTTCCAGAGTGCGATCAGCGGAAACCGCGCATCGACCCAGGTCAGAATGCCGTTAAGGGGCCCCGCACCCGTTACCGGCTGTTTGTCGACTGCTGCCATCGATTACGCTCCCTTATTGTCTTCGCCGATGACGATGGTGGAATCCGCCACATACATGTGCGGAGGCACTTTGAGATTGGTCGGCGCTGGAGCGCCCTTGTAGACCCGACCGGCGAAGTCGAACTTGGAGCCATGACAGGGGCAATAGAAACCGCCGACCCAATCGGCTCCCATGTCGGCTGACACCTCTTTCGGTTTGAATTGGGGCGAGCACCCGAGATGGGTACAGACCCCCTCGAGGACGACGACTTCCGGCTTGATGGATCGGCTCGCGTTCTTGGCGTATTCGGGCTGCTGGGGAACGTCGAGTTTGGGATCAGTCACGAACTGATCGGATTGCGTGATCGATTCCATCATTTCTTTGGTACGCCGCAGAACCCACACGGGCTTTCCGCGCCATTCGACACGCATCATCTCGCCGGGTGCAAGCTTCCCGATGTCGACCTCGACTGGCGCCCCGAGCGCCTTTGCCCGTTCGGACGGGAACATGCTTGCTACGAAGGGCACCGCAGCACCCACGGCGGCTACGCCGCCGACAGCAGAAGTTGCTACCAGAAACCCGCGTTTGCCTTGATCCAGCTCGTTGTCGCTCATGCTCGTCAGCGTTCCCAGAGTCCAGCTTTAAAGGAAGGGAATTCTAACCGATGCGTGCGAAAAATTTAACTCCTTTTGTATTTAGCGTTTCCTTTTCATACGCTTACAACATAAAGGGTTGCTGCCGCCGCCGGCTCGGGCCCCTCTCAGAACCCAATGAGCGAATTGCCGTGCCCTTGCAGCATTGCAGGGCGCCTGCAGCCGGACTGGAGCGGGCATCAACTCAAACATGCGGTGCCTTCAAACACCAAGTCATTGGGTCGCGAGGGTTCTTAGGCAAATCGAACAATGCCGTCATAACCCACGATCAAGTGGGAGCGATCGATTCTTGCGCGACACGAGCAAGCTGCGGCGCACGCCATCGGTATAATCGTCGCGGAAAAGACACATCATGCGCCGACTCTGGTTGATCTTCGCTCAAACTGCAACCGTCTCGCTCGCGGTGCTCTTCGTCGTCCTGACGCTGAGACCCGATCTGCTTTCGGTCGCGCAGCCCCGCACCGTGCCCGTGCCAGAGTCCGGTGCGCCTGCCGGCGCACTACCGACCATCGCCGTCGAAGCGAGCGGTCGAGCGTTTCCCGTCAATTCCCTGCGCGACGCGGCGGCACGTGCGATGCCTTCGGTCGTCAACGTCCTGACGACCAAGGAGACCAAGATCTCCCGCGTCGCCCCCAACAGCGACCCGCTTTTTCAACGCTTCTTCGGCCACCTCTTCGGCCAGGAAGTGCAGCGGGCAACAAGTCTGGGCTCCGGGGTGATCGTATCGCCCGACGGCTACATTCTCACGAACCACCACGTTGTCGAAGGCGCCGATGGCATCGAACTCGCACTGCTGGACGGACGCAAGATTACGGCACGTATCGTAGGGATCGATCCCGACACCGATCTTGCAGTCCTGAAGGCCGACGTTAAAGGTTTGCCTGCAATCGTGTTCGCGCAGCCCGATCGCGCCCGCGTCGGCGATGTCGTTCTCGCCATCGGCAATCCCTTCGGGGTTGGTCAGACCGTCACGTCAGGAATCGTGAGCGCACTCGGCCGATCGCAGATGGGCATCAACACGTATGAGAATTTCATTCAGACCGATGCAGCGATCAATCCCGGCAACTCCGGCGGAGCACTTGTCGACAGCAATGGTCATCTGATCGGTGTCAACACCGCCATTTTTTCCAAGTCGGGCGGCAGCCTCGGCATTGGTTTCGCCATCCCCGTATCTGTCGCCCGCAGCGTCCTCGACAGCATTATCAAGACGGGAGGCGTCACGCGCGGCTGGATCGGGATCGAACCGCAAGACATGCCGCCCGGCACCACCGCGGCGACAGCCGGTGCAGGGCGCGGTGTGCTGGTTGCCAACGTGATGCCCACCGGGCCTGCGGCGCAGGCCGGCATTCGCAAAGGGGACGTACTGGTTGCCGTCGCCGGCAAGCCCGTGAACGATACGACCGGTCTGCTCAACATGGTGGCCGCACTGCAGCCCGGAACGGACGTGCCGTTGTCGGTCATGCGACAACGCACACGCTTCGACACGAAGCTCACGGTGGGGCGACGCCCTGCCCCGCGCCCCCAGCCCTGAGGCCCCGCATCTGCGCCGAGCCTCCAGACAAGCGGCTACTTTGAATCTGCGTCGGCGACGGGCTCGGAGTTGTTGGGCGATGGCACCACGTAGCGTGCCACCCACAGCCCCATCTCATAGAGCAGGCACACGGGAATCGCCAGCAGGAGCTGCGAGAGTACATCCGGGGGGGTGAAGATCGCGCCCACCACGAAAGCGCCGACGATCACATACGGGCGCGCCTGCTTCAATTGGGCAACATTCACGATGCCCAACCTCACAAGCACCACGACTGCCACGGGCGTTTCGAAGGTCACGCCGAAGGCCATGAACATCGTGAGTACGAAACTGAAGTACTTCTCGATGTCGGTCATCCACGCTACACCCTGCGGAGCGATTGCCGCCATGAA
>JBIKKL010000289.1:0-6258 GCA_044360365.1 Burkholderiales bacterium
AGGGGCCGGTCGAGGCGTAGTTGAGTTGGCCGGGCCGGGCCTTCGCCAGTGCGACCAATTGCTTCACGTTCGACACCGGCACCGAAGGATGCGTGACCAGCAGGTACTCGATGCGGGTGACCGCGGCGACGGCGGCGAAATCTTTGATCGGGTCAAATGGCAGCTTGGCATAAAGACTGGCGTTGATGACCAGAGACGGTGCCGCGAGCAGCAGCGTGTAGCCGTCGGGCGGCGACTTGGCGACGATGTCCGACCCGATGATCGTGTTGGCCCCGCCGCGGCTTTCCACCACGACCTGATGGCCCCAGGTCTCGGTCATCTTCTGCCCCAGCATGCGCGCGAGTACGCTGGTGCTGCCGCCCGCGGCGTAGGGGGTAATGAAGCGTATCGGCTTGTTGGGATAGTTCGATTGTGCCGGGCAGGTCGCCGAAGCGCCCAGCATGGCAACGGCGGCGAGCACGCCGCCCGTCAGGCTGCCAGTTCGCATGTCCTCTCTCCTCAGTTCGCGCCGGGTTGATTGTATGGGTGCCGGGGGCGCTTATAGCGAGTAGATGCCGCTTCGGACGCGTCCGTCAAGGCGATCAGCCGATCCGGTGCCGGGCGCATCGACGTTACCCGGCGCGTGTATAGTCTCGGGATTGAAAACGGAGGAGATGGATCTTGGCTGAATCCTGCATGTCTGTGCTTGCGCGTGAGGCCCGCCGTCCAGACGTGTCGAATACGGGCGCATGGTTGACGGGCATTGCAGCGCTATTGGCGAGCGCGGCGGGGTGGGCACAGGGCTTTCCGTCCAAGCCGATGCGCATCGTGGTGCCGTATCCCGCAAGTGGCCCGACGGACGTCACGGCGCGCGTTCTCGGCCAGAAGCTTAGCGAGACGTTCGGCAAACCCGTCGTCATCGACAATCGGCCGGGAGCAGGCGGCATCATCGGCTGCGACATCGTCGCCAAGGCAACGCCCGACGGACACACGCTGCTGGTCATGCCGGTCCAGGTCGCGATCAACCCGTCCCTCTATGTCAAGATGCCGTTCGATACGCTGAAGGATCTGCGCGCCGTTTCACAACTGACGACCCAGCCGTATCTGCTGGTGGTGCCCGCAACGGCGCCGTTCAGGACGGTGAAGGAGTTGATCGCAACGGCGAAGTCCCGGCCGGGCGAACTGCGCTGTGCCTCGTCTGGGATAGGCGGAGGCAATCATCTGGCATGCGAGTTGTTCAACAAGCTCGCAGGTACGAAGATCACCCACATTCCCTACAAGGGCGCCGCGCCGGCGCTGGTCGATACGATGGCGGGGCGGGTGGAGATGTACATGCCGAACCCGATCACTGCGCTCAAACAGGTCGAGGCGGGCAAGCTGCGCGCGCTGGCCTTCACGGGCACGAAGCGCGTAGACGTCCTGCCGGATCTGCCCACGGTCGCCGAGGTGCTGCCGGGATTCGATGCCGGCGTGTGGATGGGGTTGTTCGCGCCGGGCGCAACGTCGACCGCGCTCGTGACTCGCCTCCAGGAGGAAACGGCGCGCATCCTTCAGGAGCCCGATGTGCGCCGCATGCTCGCCTCGCAGGGGGGCGAGATCGTCGCCAGCACGCCGTCGCAGTTCGCCTCGTTCATGCAGGTGGAGGTACGCAAATGGGCCGAGATGGTCAGGATCTCGGGGGCGAAGGCAGAGTAGCCTGGGATACGTGATTCCCCGCAATTGGGCACGCTGCACCTGGATTGTGCCGCCATTGTGCGATGCAGCGAATCTCTGTTAATTGTCGGATCTCGTTTTTCCGGAGAGATCCCATGGCAAAGCCCGATGTGTGTCGAATCGCCTTTCTCGTTCCGATGGTTGCAGCGTGCTTCTCCGCGTATGCCCAATCGGACCTGAACTATCCACAGCGCAACGTGCGCCTCATCGTGCCTGTGCCGCCGGGCGGAAGCAGCGACGGCATGGCGCGCATCCTGAGTCAGCGTCTCGGCGAGATGTGGCCGCAGCAGGTGATCGTGGACAATCGCGCCGGGGGTGGCGGTGTGATCGGCGGCGAAATCGTGGCGCGGTCCAATCCGGACGGTTACACATTGATAATGCAGAGCCTGCGCTTCTCGGTGAATCCCAGCCTGATGAAGCTTCCCTACGACACGCTGCGTGATTTTCAGCCGATCACGATGACGGCTGCGGTGGGTAACGTGCTGGTCGTAAACGCGAAGTCGCCGATCACGTCGGTCAAGGATCTGATCGCGGCGGCGAAGGCGAAGCCCCAGGCGCTGACCTTTGCCTCGTCGGGTATCGGGGGGGCGCCGCATCTGATCGGCGAATTCTTCAGCATGACGACGGGGGTGAAGATGACGCATGTGCCGTACAAGGGCGGCGGCCCGGCCATGGCGGATCTCATCGGCGGCAACGTGTCGCTCAGCTTCGCATCGACGACTTCGTCCATCGGTTTCGTCAAGGCGGGCCGGTTGCGAGCGCTCGCGGTATCGTCGAAGGAGCGCTCGAAACAGTTGCCCGACGTACCCACGATGGCGGAGGCGGGGGTGCCCAACCTGATCGTGCGCGATTGGCAGGGCATCATGTCGGCGCGCAACACGCCGCAGCCGATCGTCGACAAGCTTCATCGCGATATGGTGAAGGTCTTGCGCGATCCGGCGAATCAGGATCGATTCGCGAGCCTCGGATTGGACGTCATCGCAAGCACGCCGGCGGAGTTCGGCGCCGACGTGGCGAGTGAAGTGGTGCGATGGGCGAAGGTCGTGAAAGCGGCCAACATCAAGGTCGAATAGCAGCCGGCCTAGCCGGAAATCGGCGGGACGCCTTCGCGAACCGCCTGCTCGGCGTACCGCATGTCGACGCACTCCTCGAAAGGGATGCGACGCGAGATGTCGCCGCTGGCCTGCATGGCATCTCGCAACCAGTCGAAGCCGGTTTGCTGCATGACCGGCGTGGCGTTCCAGAGATCGAGCGACCGGTAGGTACTGCAGCAGGCCGCAAGCGTGTTGTGCGGCAGATCGGGAAACCATTGCGCGAGGCGGCTCGCGATCGTCGGTGCGTCGTGGGCACGCAGCCATTGCAGGGTGCGGTAGATGGCGCGGGTCATGCCAAGCACGGTGTCGGGGTGGCGTTCGATGAAGCCGCGCGTCGTGTTGAGCGTCGTGTAGGTCGAGAGGCCTCGCGTGGCCGCCGCATACCAACGGTGGCCGCGGCCTTCTTCCAGGAGTTGCTGTGCAAATGGCTGAAATACCTGGATCACGTCGAGCTCGCCACTGCGCAACAGCGCAGCGTTCTCGGCCATCGTGCGCGGCGGAGCGATCTGAAGCGACTTCGGATCGACCCCGGCGAGCCGAAGATCCTGCTGCAGGCAAATCCAGGGCGTCGGTACTTCGCTCACGACGGCGATGCGCTTGCCTTGCAGATCCGCCGGGCGGTAGTTTGCATTTGGCGAGGTGCCGATGAGAAAGAAGGGGTCGCGGCCGATCGCCTCGCAGAAGGCGACGTTCTGGCTCGCTGGGTCCCGATCGTGGTTGAAGAGCAGCCGCATCGGCCCTCCCCAGGACACCGTATCCGCGCCGAGCTGCTGCAGGGTCTTCGATGGATCGGGCGATGTGCGCAGTTCGACATCGATGCCTTCGGCCGCGAATGCGCGCAGCGTCAGGGCTGCGTAGAACGGAGTGTAGAAGACGGCGCGAAAGTTCTCGATCAGTGTGATGCGCACGGCGGCAATCTTTCCAGGGCAAGGGGAGGCGGCATGGTATCACCGGCACGCGTTATCGAGGCTGCGGAACCCCGGTGAGCGCAGCGCGGTCCTCGTTGTGCGCGTTGCAGGCAGCGTGGCACATGGCCTATCCTGACGCAACAACGATGCAGCGACGTGTCCGATCGCAAGGAGGAGAGGCATGAATCATTGTGGCAAAGTCATGACAGGGGCTGGTATCGGCAGCCTGCTGCTTTTGAACGCAATCGATGTACAAGCGCAGGCGAGCTATCCCACACGCCCGATACGCATCGTCGTCGCACTCGCGCCGGGAGGCGGCGTCGATACAACCGCGCGCCTCATGGGGTCGAAGTACACTGAGGCCTGGGGGCAGCAATACGTCGCCGAGAACCGGCCCGGCGCCGGCGGAACGATTGCCGCGGATCTCGTCGCCAAGGCCGCACCGGACGGCCACACCATCCTCGTGACATCGGTCGGACACGCGATCAGTCCCGTGTTCCACAAACAGTTGTCGTACGATGTCGAAAAGAGCTTCGTGGCGCTCGCTCGATACGTCGTGGCCGGAAACGCGTTCGTCGTACATCCGTCGGTGCCGGTGAAATCGATCAAGGAACTGATCGCCTTCGCCAAGGCGCGGCCCGGAGAACTGCTGTTCAGCACCTCGGGCGTAGGCGGGCCGCAGCACCTGTCCCTGGAACTTTTCAATTCGCTGGCGGGTACCCGCATCGTGCACGTACCCTACAAGGGAACGGCGCCGAGCATGCTCGATCTCGTGGGCGGTCGCGTGTCGCTCAGTTCCGCCAGCCTCACTTCGGCGACGCCGCTCGAGAAGCAGGGCAAATTGCGCATGCTGGCGGTCGTCGGTGCCAAGCGTTCCGCGGCACGCCCCGATCTGCCCACCGTCGCCGAGGCCGGCGTTGCGGGTTACGAGAACGATGTTTGGTACGGCGCTTTCGGGCCTGCCGGCACGCCGCGCGAAGTCGTTGCCAAGTTGAGCGGCGAGAGCGTTCGCATCCTCAGTCAGAAGGATGTCCGCGACAAGCTGCTGTCGGTGGGCCTCGAAGCCGCACCGATGGCGACCGAGGAGTTCACTGCGTTTTTCCGTGCCGACGTGGCGAAGATCGCGAAGATCGCCAAGGCGGCCGGCATCAAACCCGAATAGTCATAGCGAACGATGGAAAGGAAGGCGGACGCACATGAGCACGAAATGGTGTCGTTTTCAGGTGGGGGACAAGGTGTCCTACGGCAGGATCGAGGGCGACAGCGTCATTGCGATCGACG
Organism: Burkholderiales bacterium; assembly: GCA_044360365.1. GTDB lineage: Bacteria > Pseudomonadota > Gammaproteobacteria > Burkholderiales > WYBJ01 > WYBJ01. The sequence goes on from JBIKKL010000289.1 coordinate 4,976, forward strand.
GCACGCCTTGGGGGCAGCACACGATGGGGGGCGCGCGGCACGCTTTGTCGTCGGTGAAGCTCCTGATACCGACGGTGCCGTCGACGTTCTATTGCGTCGGCATCAACTATCGCGAGCACATCATCGCATCGGCGAAGCGGCGCGGCGTGGAGCCCGTGTTTCCCGAGCGCCCCGATGTCGGTTATCGCGCGAACAATGCGCTTTGTGCGCACGAAGATCCCATCGTGAAGCCGAAGGATTCGGGCGAGACGTTTCAATACGAAGGGGAACTGGTCGCAGTCATCGGCAAGCAGGGCAAGAGGATTCCGCAGGACAAGGCGCTCGACTACGTGTTCGGCTGGACGATCGGCAACGACGTGAGCGAACGTGCGTGGCAGCGGGGCGACCGCACGATGTGGCGGGCCAAGAACGCGGATAGCTTCAAGCCGATGGGGCCATGGATCGTGACGGGGCTCGACTATCGCAACATGACCACGGTGATCCGTCTCAACGGTGAGGAAGTGGACCGTTTCGCCACCGCGAACATGATCCACGATGTCGAGTTGTATATCAGCGAGATCAGCAAGTACTGCACGCTGTATCCCGGCGACGTCCTGTGGATGGGCACCGACGGTTCGCCGCGAAACATGAAGCCCGGCGATGTGTGCGAGATCGACATTACCGGTATCGGTACGCTGCGCAACAAGGTCGTGGCCGAGGCGTGATCGGAAATGCAGGTGCGCGAAGTAGCAATGCTTCGCGCCCGTCGATAGCGGGACAGGGCGGCGCTCAGTCGGCCTTCGCGTCTGCTTCCTTGACGGCTTTGCCCCAGATCGTGATCTCGTTGCGCAGATGCTCTGCGAGGGCCGAGGGTCCGCCCGCGACGAGTTCCACACCCTGAGCGGTCAAGCGATCGTTCAGTTCGGGCAGCTTGAGCGTACGGATGATGTCAGCGCTGGCGCGCTCGACGATGTCCTTCGGCGTGGCGCCGGGCGCAAGAATCCCGTACCACGCCAGCGCACGGTAACCGGGTATGCCGGATTCCGCGATCGTGGGCAGTTCCTGAACTGTGCGAGCCCGTTGCGGTGAAGTGACTGCGATCGGACGTAGCCGGCCCGATTTCACGTGCGGCGCGCTCGTCAGCGGGCTCGCGAACGAGAATTGAACCTGACCGGCGATCAGGTCGGTGATGGCAGGCGCAATTCCCTTGTACGGGACGTGAACGAGCTTGATGCCCGTGCCCGAGCCGAGCATCGCCCCCATCAGATGGACCGACGTTCCCGTGCCGGATGAACTGAAGGCAA
>JBIKKL010000014.1:0-20304 GCA_044360365.1 Burkholderiales bacterium
CCATCAGTGCCATGCCGACGATCGAGCCGAAGTGCGGCCCGCTGAACCGGTCGCTCGCGATGGCCGGCATCACCGAAGCCGTCACGGAGTAGCCGACACCGAGAAGCAGTGCATACCCATAGGCTCCCCAGTGCGAAGGCGAGGCCCCCACGGCCATCAATGCCAGCATCGCGACGACCATGAAGAGCGCACCACCGATGTACACGAATTCGCGATCGACGTGATCCGATGCCCAGCCGCCGAGGATCTTGGCCACGATGCTGGCGGCGCCGACGACGCTCACCACCGTCGCGGCGACGATTGCCGAGAGCCCGTGATCGACGAGATAGACGACCTGATGCACATGCATGGTCTGCGCGCAGATGTTGCCGAAGATCGACGCCCCGATCACGAGCCAGAACGGCGCCGTGCGTGCGGCCTCGGCGAGCGTCATCGCCGGCACCGGCGGACGGCGGACGACGACTTCCGACGCGCCGCCATCGGTGGCAGTGGTCGACCTGTCTCTGGTTCCGGCTGCGGAAGTCCGCGCCACGTAGACGCCTGCCGGCACGATCCAGACCACGCAGGTGACGGCCAGCACCCGAAACGCAGTCCGCCAACCGTAGGCATCGATGAGCAACTGACACACCGGCACGACGAGCAGGATGCCCAGTCCGACGCCAGCGCTCACGATGCCGATGGCGAGCCCGAGTCGGTCCGGGAAGCGCCGTTGCGCCTGGACCAACGCGGGAACCCAACCGCTCATCGCGACCCCGATCGCCGTACCGACGCCGAACGACAGGTAGAGGTGCCAGGGTTGCGTGACCAGGCTGTCGAGCCAAAGGGAAAACGCGAGCACGCCTCCTCCCGCCGCGACGATTCTCGGCGGCGATACCCGCGCGCAAAGTGCGCCGATGACAGGATTCGAGATTCCGTGCATCAGCGTGAACAGGGAGAAGGCTCCGGCGAGCACCGACCGGCTCCAGCCGAACTCCTTCAGCAGCGCCACCATGATGACGCTGTAGCTATACCAGATGCCGTAGACGATCGAGAGCGTGAGCGCGACGATGCCCAGGACGAGATGGCGCGACGAATGTTTCAAGATGACAGCATGATCGATGATGGCGTCGGGCACGATCTGCGCCCGACTGACCGAGCCGAGGACCATCGCTCCTCTCGTCCTGACATTGGCGCGACCACCGAAGGCCGACCAGCGCCGGGAACGACGACTTTCGATCCTACCAACCCGGGTGGCGGAATCCACCCGGTGCTGCGCAGGTTCAACGTTCGATTATCAGCCCCGAAGTCCTGATGACCCGCGTTCGGAGCCTACGCGCGCAGTCCTTCGAGGATGGCCAGCGTCCGCCCCATCGAGAACTCCCGCGACGATGCCGAATAGGCCGCCGATTCCGGCATCATGTAACCGTGGTCCACCTCGGGGAAGATGTGCACCTCGACGTTCTTCATCCGCCCCGGCACGGCCTTGTAGGCTTCCTGCACCTTGGGCGGTGCGGCATGATCGTTCGACCCCCACAGGATGCATACCGGCGCGGTCACGCCCTCGAGCTCGGAAAGATAATCACCGAGCTGCGTGCCGTGGCAGGAGATGCCTGCCGCATAGCCGAGCCGCCTCGGACCGAGGATGGCATACGGCCCGCCATAACAGAACCCCATGGCGGCTGCCTTGCCGTTGAACGTCGGCAACTTGCGCAGTGCCGCGAGTGTGTCCGCAAGATCGGACTCGCCCGTCTTGATCACCGGCAGCCGCGGCTGAGAGCGTTCGCGCAGCCGTGGATCGTCGCGGCCCAGCGGACCCGGCACCGTGCGCCAGAACAGATCGGGCGCGGCCGCGATGTATCCGTGCGAGGCGAACTCGTCGGCGATGTCGCGCAGATCCTTGTTCACGCCGTGCACGGCGGAAGCCAGCACGATCGCCGGCACTTTGCGCTCGGACGTCGGGGTGACGAGGTAGCAGTCGAACTCGCCGCCCTCGGATGCGCGAATCTTGATGTCGTTGCCCGGCATGGATGTCTCCTCGATCGTAGTGAGTTTGCAAAGGCGAGCGCTGCCCGCATGGGGCGACAGTGCCGTCGAAGTGTCGGTGCTCCCGGGAGGGTCGTCAAGCAAGGATCCGACGCTGGCTCGCACGGTGGAGCAGCCGGGTGTACGATGCCGTTCGGGCCCGGATCCGGAGGAGAGCGACCATGGAGATTCAGAAGCTGGGCGAGCAGATCGGCGCGCAGATCACCGGCGTGGACGTGCGGCACATGACCGCCGCCGAATTCGACGCCATCTACGGCGCGTGGCTCGCCTACAACGTGATTTGCGTGCGCGATCAAGCGCTCGACATCCCGCAGTTTCTCGACTACAGCCGCCGCTTCGGCAGCGTGCATCCGCATCCGTCGAAGAGTACGCGCCACCCGGAATATCCGGAGATCACGCTCCTCGGCACCAACAAATTTCGCAATGACGGCACGCTGGATCAGGCGGTATACCGCCGAGGCGCCGAGGGCTTCCACACCGACGGTGCCTACGACGCAGTCCCCTTCAAGGCGACGCAGCTTTACGCCGTCGCGATTCCGAGTCGCGGCGGCGACACGCTCTTCGCCAGCATGTACGCGGCTTGTCACGCACTACCGAAGCGCCTGAGGGCAAAGATCGAGGGCCGCAACGGCGCCTACGTCTACGGCGGACGCAAGCGGTCGAACGCGCTGCTCAATGAAGAAGACCGGCATGAGGCACCCGTATTTCACCTGCTTGTACGCCCCCATCCCGAGACGGGCCGGGAAGCGCTCTACTTCGACCCCGGAAAGATCCTCTACATCGAGGGGTATTCTCGCGACGAAAGCGACGCCCTGATCGCCGAATTGGAGGGGTACATGCTTCAGCCCGACGGACAATATCGACACAAGTGGCGCAAGGGCGATATCGTGATCTGGGACAACCGCTGCTCCTACCACAAGGCCGCGGGCGACTATCCGCCGGAGGAAGAGCGCATCCACTGGCGCGTGTCCATCAAGGAGCACGCCGCGGTCGAGGCGACCTGAGAATCGTTGTGCTGGCATGAATTGCCCGGTGACTCGCGAGATGCAGGTGCGCATGCGCGCATTGCGTTGAACTACGATCCCGGCGCAGGAACACCACCCTCCCAGGGTCGGGCGCTCGCAGCCCATCGGTCGCCGCAGTCGTTTTAGGCACGTGCGGCCCTTCGGTCGGGCGAGCGCGTCCGGATCGCCCATCACGGGCGCCTTCCGGGGGGACGAACAAGAACTCACCACTTCGCTGCGCCTAAGGCCGGAAGAGCCGGACGGCGCTGCGCCTGCTCGGTCCTTCGGCGCGCGGCGAATCGCGGGATGCTTCCCGTCATCGCGCAAGTTCGCCGAGCACTTCCCCTACTCAGTGCGGATCGTTGCCGACACATCGACGAATCTGACCCAGGACAGCAGCCTTGTTCGAATCCCTAGCGAAACACAAGAAATCCATACTGCGCGCCTTGATCGTGCTTTGCGTCGCGGCCCTCGCTGCGCTCGCCTGGTTCATCGCTCATGCGCCCGAACGTGCACGTCACCCGATGGCCGTCGCGATGGAAGCGGAGTCGGCGAGCTACTTCGTGGCCGAACGCGACCTCTCCGCCCTGGCGCAGGACGTTCGATCCGGTCGCGCACGGTCCATCGGTCTCTCGGCCGAATACGCCCTCGTTGCCACGGCCGAAGGCATACGCTACTACGTGCGACTCGATGCGCAACGCAGCCTCGCCACCGAACTGCTCAAGGGCGGATTCGGCAACTACGGTCCGGAGATCTTCGCGCTGGAGACAGTCCACCCGCCCGGACCGCCGTTGAGCGGCGTCGCCCGCAGGCTCGATCCGGCTTGGATCTCGCTGGCGATCCCGCTCCTCTTCATCGGATTTCTCGTCTACGCAATGAACCCTGCACGCGGTGCCGGAGGTTTCAAGACGGCCACCCGGCCGACGACTCGCTTCCCGGATGTCGTGGGTGTGGAGGAGGCCAAGGAGGCGCTACAGGACATCGTCGCCTATTTGCGCCATCCGGCGAAGTTCGCCGAACTGGGTGCGAGGCCTCCGCGCGGCGTGATCCTCGAAGGACATTTCGGCTGCGGCAAGACGCTGCTTGCTCGCGCCGTCGCGGGCGATGCGGGGGTGCCCTTCATCGCGCTCTCCGGCAGCGACTTCACGGACATGTTCCTGGGCGTCGGCGTCCGGCGCGTCAAGAAACTGTTCGCCAACGCGCGTGCGCATGCTCCGTGCGTGGTTTTCATCGACGAGATCGACGGGCTGGGCAAGCGCTCGGGCGGCGCATCCGCCGGCGAGACGGAGAACAACAGGATCATCAATGCGCTGCTGGTGGAACTCGACGGCTTCAAGCCGACCTCCGGCATCGTCGTGCTCGGCGCGACCAACAACGTCGACAATCTCGACCCCGCGCTCATCCGTGCCGGCCGCTTCGATCGCATCTGCCACCTCGGGCTCCCCGACGTGGACGAGCGGGAGCAATTGTTCGCATTGCACGCGCGCAGCGTACGCACCGAGGCTGCGGTCGACTTCCGCCCGCTTGCCCGCGTGGCGAGCGGGCTGCCGCCGGCATCGATCGCGAACGTCGTCAACACCGCCGCAATGATGGCCGCGAAGGAAGGCGCCGACGCCGTGTCACAACGACATCTCGAACGCAGCCTGGAACAGCAGCTCATGGGTGGCTCCAGCCAGGGCGGGCAAGCTGCGCTCGCCCCCAAGGAGCGCGAGCGCATCGCGGTTCACGAAGCAGGACACGCCATCGTCGCCCGCGTGCTCGGTCTGGGCGTGATCGAGAAAGTGAGCATCTTGAAGCGCGGACGTGCGCTCGGTGCGACATGGGTGACCCAGGATCAGGAAGTCCATCTCCAGAGCGAGACGGAAATGCGCGATCGGATGGCGATGCTTCTGGGCGGGCGGGTCGCCGAACTGCTCGTGCTGCAGGAAGCCTCCACCGGCGCAGCCAATGATCTCGAACGGGTCTCCAGCATGGCCTATCGGATGATCACCGAGTTCGGTCTCGGCAAGGAGGCCGGACCTTTCAGCCTTGCCGGCCTGCCGGAGCGCGACCGTCCCCTTGCGAACTGCGGCGATGCGATTGCGCAAGCGCGCGACCTGATCCGGGAAGTCGAAGTCGAGTGCATGGCCCTGCTGCGCGCCAAACGCCCCGCGCTCGAAGCACTGACAGCACACCTGCTCGAATGCGACACCGTGTCCGGCGCCGTCGTGGACGAGTGCCTGCAGATCGACGCATCGATCGCCGTTGCAGCGTGACCTCGCGCCCCGGCTGCCGCACCGGACTGCCTCGGTACGGTGCACGAACCGCTGAACGTCATCCTAGTGTTGCGGTTCGGTTCGGCTCCCAGTATGGTTCGCCCAAACTCGACCAAGCAGGGAGTCGCTGTGCCGAATGATCGAACGGCCGCAGAAGCCGATGACGGACTGAACTTGCGTTTGACCCTGGTCGACGAAGCGAAACGTCGACCCGCCCAGGAGGCCGCCGTGTTCCTTGCGGAACACCCGGCGGCGGCGGTCGCCGACGCGTTGACTGCGCTCGGCCCCGCGTTCCGACAGGATATCCTGGACGCACTGCCCGAACCGCTCGCGCGAGACGTGCTGACCTGCGTGCCCGAGGAGGTCGCCGATCAATGGCGTCGCAACCGCGACTTCCCTCCCGATACCCTGGGGCGGTTCATGGAGCCGGTGTACGCTGTCTTTTCTCCCGACATGACGGTGACCGAGACGGTCGAACGCATCCGTCACTTGTCGCGATTCGCCTTCATCACCTACGGCTACGTGGTCGATGCGGACGGGAAACTGCTCGGCCTGATCACCATGCGCGATCTGCTGCTCGCCGCCGAATCGGATCGGCTAGACGCCATCATGCTGCGCTCGGTGTTTACCTTGCCGCCGACGCTGTCGCTCAACGACGCCATGAAGCTCGTGCTGGACCGTCACTACCCTGTCTATCCCGTATGCGACGAAGACCGGCGACTGCTCGGCCTCGTGCGCGGTCAGGCCATGTTCGAAGAACAGGCGATCGAGATCACCGCACAGGTGGGTACGACGTTCGGTGTCGACAAGGAAGAACGTCTGGCCACGCCGCTCAAACAGAGCTTCAAATACCGGCATCCGTGGCTGCAGCTCAATCTGCTGACCGCCTTCGTGGCGGGCGGGGTGGTGGCCGCATTCCAGGATACGGTCGACCGACTGGTGATCCTCGCGCTGTTTCTGCCCGTGCTTGCAGGGCAATCGGGCAATACCGGATGTCAGGCGCTGGCGGTCACGCTGCGCGGCATGACGCTCGGCGAAGTCGAGGAAGGCAAGGGACGCGCGCTCGTCAAGAAGGAAGCGTTCCTGGGCCTCTATAACGGGGCGTTGACGGGGTTGGTCGCCGGCATCGGCATGTTCGCCGTCGCACTCTATCAAGGCAACCCCAACGCGTTCGTGCTTGCCGTCGTGGTCTGGTTGGCATTGGTCGGCGCCTGCGTGATCAGCGGCATCTGCGGCGCGATGATCCCGCTGACGCTCAAGCGTTTCGGTCTCGATCCGGCGACGGCATCGAGCATCTTCCTCACGACCGCGACCGACATCGTCAGCATGGGCATGCTGCTCGGGCTGGCGACGATGCTGGTTCGCTAGCTGCGCCCGATAGTTTGAAATTCGGCGAAATTCGGTGCCAGGCACGTGCCTGGCACCGAATTTCGAATTGTGGACCTTCGCCGGCTACTCGACCGCGCCGAGGAGCTTCAGCGCCTCGTCGAGCGCCTTGTCCGCGATTGCCGCCAGTTCTTCCGGCGTCCGGTTCTGGATCGGGTGCGGCACCCACGTCAGCGCAGGATCGAACCCCAGGGTGCGCGCCTGTGCAGCAGCAGCGGGCTGGAATGCTTCGGTCGCGATGGCTACCCCAGCGATGCCGCGCCGGTCGAGATTCGAGATGTCGTGCAAACTGCACGACGTGCAGGAGCCTCAATCAGCCAGGCCGACGATGACCACCTGACAGCGCTCCACGATCCCCTGCAGGATAGGTTCCGGTGCGGGCTTGGTGTGGGTGGGCTTCGCGAACCGCTCGAACTTGTAACCTCGTGCAGCGATTCTCTCGGCGACCGTATCGAAGAACTCGTTGCTGCGCTCCTTGGAGATCGAGAGCAGCGCGAAGGTCGCATTCCTGAGAATTTCCGGCGGCGCACGGCGCGCACGTCGTTCCGGCGCCTGTTCCCCGGTCGGATCGAGCATCTGGTAGTCGGTGGCGTTCATGAACCAATCTCCCGCGTTACGGTTTGTACTTCGTCCTTCTTGCGCTGTGCCGACCAGCCGCCGATCACCGCCGACATAAGCCCGCCGCGACCGCCGGCGCGCACGACCAGCAAACCGCCTTCGGTGAACTTGTCGACCATCTCGTCGGCAAGTGACGGATCGATGCCTTCTGCCACCCCGTGGGCACCCTGGATCAGATCCGTGCCGGGCCGGCGCAGTGTTTCGCGCAAACCCGCTTCGATTTCCTGCCGACCCCAACCGCCCGCCTTGAAGATCGCGTAGTGATCGGGAGACACGCACAGAATGGCGTTCGACCACTGGGCGAGCTTGGGATGACAGACGGCGCACAAACCCATCGCGAGCGAACGCGCGAGCTCTTCGGGCGTGCGGGAGCGACCGGCGGAGATGCCTTGCACCCCATCGCCGTGGAAGAGCGTGACGGTCGATGTCCCTCGCTCGAAGCCGCGTGCGACGCTGAGCGGGATCCACTCGGGATCCGATTCGTCTTCGGCAAAACAGAACGTGTACTTGCCGGGATTGCCGAACACCGAGCGATCGATCTCGCCGGGCAGACCGCCGCCCACGTTGCGGATGATGAGCTGCAGCGTGCGGCCGATCGTCGCGTTGGCGCGATTGCCTTGACCGAGTGCGTTGCCGGCGCTGTTCATGCCGATGCGCTTGGCGATCGGACCATTGACGATGACCACCGGCCCGGAGAACCACAACGTGGCGAGAAGCCCGTGCATCGAGAAGCGCGGGTCGAGCGCGGCTTCGAGCGACGCGAGGACCACGGGAAAGTATTCCGGCAGACATCCGGCGAGAACGGCGTTGACGGCCGCCTTTTCCACCGTGCATTCGACGAGATTGGGCGGCACGAGGCCGATGACTTCGTGGGGATCGCGCGTTGTCCCGGAGAGCATGCGCGCCACCCGCAGCGGCGTAGGCGGCACCACAGGCAGGCCATCCGACCAGCCACGATCGTAGGCGGCTTCGATGGCGTCTTCAGGATCGGGTACATGGATGTAACGCGAACGCAGCTTGAGGTCGCCGTGCTTGAGCGCGAGCCGCTCGGGCTCGCCCGGCTCCTGAGTCTTGGACCCGCACCCGGGCTGGAATCCCGGCAGTCCTGCGCCAAGCCCTTCCTGCTGTGCGACTCTCTCCCAGGCCGCGCGATCCCAGCCGACGATGCGCTCGACTTCGCGATCCCCGTCGTAGCGGATCAGCGTCGGGACCGTGTCGATCCTGAGTTGCCAGGAACGATCGAGCGCGGTGTCGTCCTTCGAACCGCCGAGCGATTCGGGAAAGTTCGGGTCGTCCTGACAAAAGAGTTCGAGCGGCGTGCGTGCACGGATCTGCGCGAGCACGGGCTCGACGAGCTTACAGGTCTCGCATTCACGCTTGAGGACAGCGATGAGGTGCATTGGGGTCTCTCAGGTCTGGACGTGCGCCTTCGATCTTAAGGGAACCATGGAAAAGGGGAAGGGAAAGGGAAAGCGCCAGCGACGTCACCGTAGGCTGATACCCGGCGGGCGGAAACCAACGGTCAATCGGGCATCGAGAAGAATCGCGCGGCAGGACGGCTCCGGCCTTCACCTCCTCCCCGAAACCCGCCCCTGGCAAAGTTTTGTGCCATCCATCGATCGCCCCTCGCCCCTCACTCACCCTTCACCGTTCACCCTTCACGCGCCCCACCGGGGCGCTCACGAACTACACGACAACATCGAACACCCCGCCCGACTCCGTGCCCAATCGGGGCGGCGAGCGGCATAGCGCTCCTTGCCGGGCTGATCGTCGTACGGATGTCGCATCACGTCGAGCAATTCGAGAATGCCCGCGTAGTCGCCCTGCTCCGCACGATCGATCGCCTCCTGCGCCAGGTAATTGCGCAGGACGTAGCGCGGATTCGCCGCGTTCATCTGGCGGCGTCGCTCTTCTGCGGGGCGGCCATCGCGCAGTACGCGCGCGGCGTAGTTGCGCAACCATTCGAGGAGATCGGCTTCGACCTCCTCGCGCTTGGCGCGCTCGTAGAACGCTTCCTGAAAAGGCTGCAGCGAAGGCTGCTGCAAATCCACCTCGCTCAGGGCGCGAAAGAAGATCGTCATGTCGACCTCGCCGCGCTCCAGCAGCGCGTGGAGTGCACCCATGGTCTCGGCATCTTCCTCCAGGCACTGCGCGAGACCGAGCTTCGCGGCGATGCTCCCGGTCTCCGCTTCGACATAGGCATCGACGTAGCGCTGCAGCCCGGCGTGCAGGGGCTCGTGATCGGGAAACACGGGCGCGAGCGCGGAGGCGAGGCGTCCGAGGTTCCAGTACGCGATCTGCGCCTGCTGGCCGAAGCGGTAGCGGCGCCACTCTGCGTCGGTCGTGTTCGGCGTCCAGTTGCGATCGAAGTTGTCGACCCAGCCGTAGGGTCCGTAGTCGATCGTGAGCCCGAGGATCGACATGTTGTCGGTGTTCATGACACCGTGGACGAACCCCACACGCATCCAGTGGGCGATCATTCGTGCCGTGCGCGCGCAAATCTCGCCGAACCAGCGCGCTCGCTGCTCGCTCTTGTCGCCGCCTTCGGCAACGAGGTCCGGATAGTCGCGGGCGATGGTGAAGTCGATCAGCTTCTCCAGGAGCGGATGATCCTCCCGCGCCGAAGGCAGCTCGAAGTTGCCGAAGCGGATGAACGAGGGCGCCACCCGGCACACGATGGCGCCCGGCTCCGCCTGAGGATTGCCGTCGTAGAACATGTCGCGCACGACTTTATCGCCGGTCGCGACGAGACTCAGCGCACGCGTGGTCGGCACGCCGAGATGATGCATCGCCTCGCTGCACAGGAACTCCCGCACCGACGAGCGCAGCACGGCCCGGCCATCCGCCGTGCGCGAGTACGGCGTGCGTCCCGCGCCCTTGAGCTGCAGTTCGAGCCGCCCACCCGCATCGGTGAGGACTTCGCCGAGTGTGATCGCCCGACCGTCGCCGAGTTGCCCGGCCCAATTGCCGAACTGATGACCACCGTAGTTCGCCGCATACGGCTGCATGCCGTCTATCAACGCATTGCCGCCGAAGACCTCGGCGAAATTCGGCGATCGGACGTCTTCGTCGGTCCAGCCGAGCATGGCTGCGACCTCGCTCGAATACGCAATCACCCGAGGTGCCGAAACGCGGGTCGGTGTCACGAAGGAATAGAGCGCGGCGTTCACCTGGCGTGGACGCGGTTCCGTCGAGGGATCAGCCGGAAGGGCGCGCACGAACGAATTGTCGAAGCGAAGAGTTTGCATCTGGGACGCCTTGTTGTTGCCGCCGTCGCGCCTGCAATCGACAAGCCCGCGACGCACGGCGCGACGATCCTATTGTATGTCGACGCGAAGATCCGTCGAGGCTTACCTGAATGTCGTTTGGCAGTATCCTTCGAATGCAGGAATACCATACTGGCAAGCGGGTCGTCCCGACCTGTCGTCCATCGCAAGGGAGGAGTACGTCATGACGCAAACGGTAGGATTCATCGGTCTGGGCAACATGGGCAATCCCATGGCGGGCAACGTGCTCAAGCAGGGCTTCGCCCTCACCGTGTACGACAAGAACAGTGCAGCAATGGCCAATCTCGTTGCCGCCGGGGCGAAGGCCGGCGCATCGGCGGCACAAGTCGCTAGCAGCTGCGATGTCGTCCTGACCTGCGTGCCCGGCTCACCGGAATCCGAAGGGCTCCATCTCGGCGAAGACGGCGTCATCGCCAAGACGCGCCCGGGCAGCGTGGTGGTCGACCTGAGCAGCGTGTTGCCCACGACGCCGCGCAAGCTTCATCCCGCCGCCAGGGCCCGCGGCATAGAGTTCCTCGAAGCACCTGTGAGCGGCGGCGTCACCGGCGCTCGGGCGGCCACGCTGGCGATCATGGTCGGAGGCGACGCCGCAGTGCTCGAACGGGTGCGTCCGATCCTCACCGCGATGGGCCCGAACATCTATCACGTCGGCCCCATCGGCGCGGGCAACACCATCAAGGCCATCAACAACATGATGTCGTCGGTGAACGCACTGGCGATGATGGAAGGTCTGATGGTCGGACTGAAAGCCGGTCTGAGCCTGGAAACCATGCACTCGGTCATCAAGGACAGCAGCGGGGCGAGCAATGCCCTGCCCCGGGTTCACCGCGCGCTCATTCCGCGCAATTTCGAACCCGGGTTCAAGGTCGCCCTGATGAACAAGGATCTCGACACGTTCACCGCCATCGCGAAGGAAGTGCACGTGCCGATCAGCTTCGCCAATGTCGCCCAGCGTTATCAGCAGGCGGCGCTCGCAGCGGGGCTGGGGGAGAAGGACACGAGCGTGGTGTTTACCTTGATCGAGAAGCTGGCCGGTGTGCAGAAGTGAAAGGTAAAGGGTGAAAGGTGAAGGCATCCGGACGGATGCGCCGCCGGAGACGCACGCGCCTGCACTCTGCACGGGGCCGCCGCAATGCGGCGGCCCTCACCGTTCGCCCTTCATGTCGTCGTCGCATTGCGGCGACGGCTACCACCCCAGCGCCACGCCCCCCGGCCTGCAATCGCTCGCCCCGCGCAGCACGCCCTGCGCGTGATCGAACTGGATCAGTTGTATCGCCCCGCCGCCGGCGTACGGCGCAAGCAATTCGATCTTGTGGCCCATGCCCGCGAGTTGCGTCCTGACACCTTCGGGAATGCGCGCGTCCACCTTGAGCGTCGGCTCACGCCCGAGATTCGCCGGATCGGTACCGGGAAAGCTGTACCAGCGCGGCGAGTCGACCAGCGTCTGCAGCGGCACGTCGTGGTCGATCAGCGCCGAGATGGTCTGCGGGTTCCACTGCGCCTGCTGATCGCCGCCGGGCGTACCGCCAACGAGCCACGGTTTGCCATCCCGAAAAAGCATGTAGGCGTTTAGCGTATGCATGGTGCGCCGTCCGGGCGCGATCACGTTCGGATGCTTCGGATCCAGGCTGAAGCCGCGACCGGCCCGGTTGTTCAGCGTGACGCCGGTATCGCCTGCGACGAGGCAGCAACCGAACGAATTCGACAGCGAATGGATGAAGGAAAGCGCATTGCCCTGGCCATCCGCTACGGCGAAGTAGCTCGTGTCGCCGTCGTGCTCCGGAATGTCGGCCCCCTTGGGCCAGCGCGCCTGGCGAGGATCGATTTCCCTGCGCCGCAGTTCCGCGTGCGCCTTCGAGATGAATCGTTCGACTGGCCAACTGACGAACGCAGGATCACCGGCGTAACGATTGCGATCCGCGAAGGCGAGCTTCTTCGCTTCGGTGAGCAGATGAATGCGCTCGGCACCGAACAACTCCAGCTGCTTCAGATCGAAGCCTTCAATGATATTGAGCTGCTCCAGAACCAGAAAACCTTGCGACGGCGGCGCGGTTTCGAGGACGGTGTAGCCGCGGTAATCCGTCGCCAGCGGCTCGTTTATCGAAGTCTTCTGCCGCGCGAAGTCGTCGAGCGTGAACAATCCGCCCTCCGCCTTCAAGGCGGCAACCATGCGCTCGGCGAGTTCCCCGCGATAGAACGCTTCGGCGCCGCCCTTCGCAACCAGCTGCAAGGTGCGCGCGAGATCGGGTGCCGACCAACGCTCGCCCGCTCGCGGCGCACGGCCGTTCGGCAGGAACTGCTTCTTCGACCACGCGTACGTGGCGAGCCGGTCGGCGCGCTCTTCGTAGCGGGCGCTGATGTAGTCGGTGATGGCGATGCCCTCGGACGCAAGGGCAATCGCCGGCTGCCAAAGATCCGCCCAGGGCATCGTGCAGTAGCGTTTCCAGAGCGTCTCGTAGACATCGACCGCGCCCGGCACCGAGGCCGCATGCACACCATCGAGCGGCATCTGCGTGTAGCCCTGGGCCGCATAGTATTCCCGCGTCGCCCCCGCTGCCGCCACGCCGCTGCCATTGAAGGCCAGCGTCTCCTTCTTGGCTGCGCTGTGCGCAATGACGAACGCATCGCCACCGAGACCGCACTTCATCGGCAGCACCACGCCTTCCGCCGCCGCGACCGCGATGGCGGCGTCGAAGGCGTTGCCGCCGCGCTGCAATATCGCGATGCCGATCGCCGCCGCAAGCGGATGCGCCGAGCACACCATGCCGCGGGTGCCAAAAGCTTCGGGTCGTTGGCGCCCCTTGGCTGCTTCTGCTGCAGTCAGGCTCCAGGAGCCGTCGTCGATCTGAGCCATACGCTTCCTTTCATCGCCGAATCCCCGAAAGGTATCACGCTCTCGTCTAAGGCGAGAGCGGCAACTTCCGAACGTCATCCACCGTCTCGATGTTGCGAAGCGCGCAGAGCAGCGCTTCCGCCCGCTCGGTCGACAAGGCGCGACACGCATTCGCCAGGAACTTGGCCTCGACTTCCGCCTCGCTCATCGGATTCTCCGCAGAGCCCTTGTTCACGTCTTCACGATCGCTGCAGGTGCGTCCGTCCATGGTTTCGATCTCCACTGCGCCCGAGTAATGCCTGGGGAAGGTCCCCTCGACATCGATGGCGTAATTCACCTTCCTGGCGAGCGCAAGCACCTGCGGATCCTGCAAGGCCTCGGCAGTCAATTCGTCGAGAGTCAATCGTCTGCGCACCGCCGCGCTCGCCACGTTGTAGTACGCACTGAAGAGCGCGCCCGCCATGTCGCCCGGCGCAAGCTTCGAGGCTTTCGGCTCGCACACCGTATCGATCGCGGCGCGCGGCAAACAGACTGTGATGGCGCGTATCGCCCCGGGCGACAGATCGTATCGCTTGACGATGGCGATCGTCGAATTGATGACGGGATGATTGAAGTAGCACGAGGGCAGCGCCTTCAGCGACAGCGCGCCGAAATGCCACTGCTCGCCCAAACCCTCGGTGACCACGGCGAGGTCCTGCGTCGTAACCTCGTGCTCCAGGTACACTCGAAAGAGACCGAAGCGACCATCCAGTGCACTGCGCGGGCCGACGAAACCCGCATTGCCGAGCGAGGCCGACGTGATGCCCGCAACGGCAGCCCATCCGGGATCCATGCGTTTGGTCCAGGCATCGGACGCGACGAACTCGCGATTCCCCGCAGCGGTGCTGTAGACGATGCCCAGCGTCGATGCGAGCTGGTCGGCGCTCAAGCCGAAGAGTTTGCCGGCTGCGATGGCGGCGCCGAACCCGCCGACGACGCCGGTGGCATTGAACCCGGCCGGCGAGAACCCGCCCTTTGCCGCGGCGCCGATCCGTATCGCGCATTCAACACCTAGCACATAGGCTTCGAGCAGTCGACGTCCGCTGGCGCCGCTCATCTCGGCAGCGCCCAGCGCAGCCGGCAGACAAGATGCGCTCGGATGAATGCGGCCCAGGATCGACGTATCGTCGAACTCGATGCCGTGGATCAGCATGCCGTTGAGCAGTGCGGCGTCTCGTAGCGGCAGGCGTTCCGGCATGCCGATCACGGCATGAATGCCCGCGCCGAAACGGCCGAGCCCCGCATGTGCGATCTTCGCGAAACGCAAACTTGCCGATGCAAGGCCCACCCCGATCGAATCGATCAGATGCAGGCGCGCCTTCTCACGAATCCGCAACGGAATCGTCTCGTAGCTGGCCCCCTGCACGAAACGCGCGAGCGTTTCGGCGAGCGCCGGTCGTGCTGCCATGGCAGCCTCCTCCATCGATGGGTCGTTGCGGTCCGCCCTAGAAGCCTGGATGATCGAAGCGATTCGATACTTCTAAAGGACGACGCGTGCCGCTTCGTCGGCCATGCGGCGTATCGGTTCGTAATGATCGTCGTCGACACGCACGAAGGCGCGGATTCTGCAGGCGGCGAGCACCTCGGCACCGCGGGGATCCTGGTGCATCGTCAGCAGCAAGCTACGCAACGCACGCTTGATTTGCGGATCGAGATCGGCACGAACGATCCATGGCGGCATGGGACTCGGCCCCAGCGTCCCGACGATCGCCAACTCGTCCATCAGACCGTAACGGCGTTCGTTCTCGAGTTCCAGCACCGTGCTGTCCACGGCAGCGACGTCTGCGCGCCCCTCGAGTATCCACTCGATCGACTGCTGATGGGCACCCGACTCGCGAACCTCACCGAAGTAACCTGAACCCGAACCCGACACGGCGAGATGATGCCGCATCACGTTGTAGCCCGAGTGGGAGCGCGGTTCGTTGTAGACGAAGCGCCTGCCGCGAAGATCGGCGAAGGTGCGGTATCCGCTCCCGCGCCGGACCACGATGTCCGAGTAGTAGACGGGACGCCCTTCATAGCGTGGTGCCCGCATGACCGGCGCAGCGAGGAGTTCGACGGCGTCGCGATCGCTTTGCCAGTTCCAGACGTACGGCAAGCCGCAGATCCACAGCACGTCGATCGCGCCGTGCATGAAGCCTCGCTCGCGCGCCTGCCAATCGATGTCGCCGACGAACATCGTCTCGATGCCGAGACAATCCGCCGCGATGCCCGCGATGTCGCGGCACATCGACTCCATGTTGGGGGCCATGCAGGAACTGAAGCGCAGCATCGTCGTACGCCGACTCGTTCGGTCCGGGTCCGTGACTGTGCCACAAGGGAATTTCGATTACCATGGCTGGCGTTGCGCGGGCGGTGGCGCGCCTATGCGCATCGGCCACCCTGGGCCGTCGGACGAACGCATATCCCGCACTGCCGGTGGCGCAGGGAAACACGTTCCGGGATCGGGCATCCCGGCTGATCCTCGGGGAGGAGCGTTCGTGCCGAAGCCACGTATTCCACGCAGCATCTGGGCCCTCGGTTTCGTGAGCCTGCTGATGGACGTCTCGTCGGAGATGATCCACAGCCTGCTCCCTGTATTCATGGTGACATCCCTCGGCATCAGCGCACTGGTCGTCGGCTTCATCGAGGGCGCCGCCGAAGCCACTGCGCTCGTCCTCAAGGTGTTCTCCGGCGTCATCAGCGACTGGTGGGGAAAGCGCAAACCGCTCGCTGTCCTGGGATACGGACTCAGTGCTGTGTGCAAGCCTCTGTTCGCGCTGGCGACCGGCGCTGGCCTACTGATCACCGCACGGCTGATGGACCGCGTCGGCAAAGGCATCCGCGGCGCGCCGCGAGATGCGCTGATCGCAGACATCGCACCGCCGGAAATCCGGGGCGCCGCCTTCGGACTGAGGCAGTCCCTCGACACGGTCGGCGCCTTCCTCGGCCCGCTGCTCGCCATGGGCTTGATGCTCTTGTGGGCCAACGACTTCCAGGCGGTCTTCTGGGTGGCGACGATTCCCGCCGCCCTCGCTGTGGCATGCCTGCTGTTCGGCGTCACGGAGCCGGAACGACCGCAGGCACCCCGCCGAATCAACCCGATCACCCGGGAAAACCTCGGCCGACTCACCACCGCTTACTGGACGGTCGTCGGTATCGGCGCCGTATTCACGCTCGCCCGCTTCAGCGAAGCCTTCCTGGTGCTGCGCGCTGCCGAAGGGGGGCTGCCGCTGGCGCTGACACCCCTCGTGCTGGTCGGCATGAACGTCGCCTACTCGCTCGCCGCCTATCCCTGCGGCAAGCTCGCCGATCGCATGAATCACACGTCACTCCTCGCGGCCGGATTGGTGCTCCTCATCGCGGCCGATGCAGCGCTTGCCTACAGCACGCACTGGACGTGGCTTTGGAGCGGCATCACGCTCTGGGGGCTGCACATGGCGATGACGCAGGGCCTGCTCGCCCACATGATCGCCGATGCCGCCCCCGAGGATCTGCGAGGTACCGCGTACGGATTCTTCAATCTCGTCGCCGGTGTCGCGACACTGCTCGCCAGCGTCGTCGCAGGCGCATTCTGGGAGACGCTCGGCGCATCGGTCACCTTCTTGGCCGGCGGCGCGTTCGCCGCGATTGCGCTGGTCGGCCTGCTCGTTCTGCGGCCCGGGCGACGTTGAACGCATCAGTACGCGTGCGGTCGGTCATCTATCGTCCGTGCAGCGGCACGACTGCACGCTCAAACGCATTCATTGGAGCGACCGATGGTCTCCCCTTCCGCCCCGACGTTCGACCTCCCCGCCTTCCTCGACACCCTCCTCGAAGCCGAACGCGCCGGCGCCAAGGTGCTGCACGAATTCATGGGTGACTATCCCGAGGGCAGCCCGACCTGGCAGACGTTGCGCAAAGTGCAGCGCGACGAGGCCGAGAACTGCGCAATCCTCATGCGGCTCGCGAGGGAGATCGGCCATGACCCGAGCAAAGCGACAGGCGATTTCGTCGGCAAGGCCCTCGCGATCAAGGGCAACGCCGAACGCCTCGACTTTCTCGACCGCGGCCAGGCCTGGGTCGCACGCAAGATCCGCGAAGCCCTCCCGAGTATCCCCGAGGGAGAACTGAAGTCGCGACTCATCGCCATGCAGGACTCGCACATGATCAACATCGCCGCGTGCGAAGCGATCGTGCTATCGATGCGCAAATCGTCGTAGCCGCAGTACCGGGTGCGCGTCGGTGAGTGACGGGCGATGTTCGACTTGGACGAGGCGGCCAGAACCCACGCGCGCCTATGAGCACCTCACCGGGCTGCTGCGCGAGCCGCGCCCATTACCTTTCACCCTTAACGCGCGGCCCCTGCCGCGCTCACCACGAATTGCGCAACTCCCTCAACTTCAAAAACACCGTCTTGGGATCCGGCTGATCCGGCAGATCGGGAAACGCCGCACGAAGGCGCGCGATCACGCTCGGGCTGCTGAGCCGAAAGAACGTGTTGACCTCACCCTCGACCTTCAGCGTCGTGACGAAGGCA
The DNA here is from genome assembly GCA_044360365.1 of Burkholderiales bacterium. Taxonomy (GTDB): domain Bacteria; phylum Pseudomonadota; class Gammaproteobacteria; order Burkholderiales; family WYBJ01; genus WYBJ01. The sequence continues at coordinate 17,943 of JBIKKL010000014.1, forward strand.
TGATTCGTATCCTGCCCGGAAAGCTGCTTCAGCAAATCGGCGGCCGACGCGTTGTCCGGCTCGCGGTCGAGCGTGAAGCGAAGATTGTTTTCGATGTAGTCGTGACCGGGATAAATCAGCGTGTGCGACGGCAGTTTCGACAGCTGCTGTGCGAAGGTGTTGTACAGCTCGTTCGGGTGCCCGCCGTTATGGCAGTTGCCGGCGCCGGCGTTGAACAGCGTATCGCCGCAAAAGAGGGCGGGCTGGTCCGTATGCGAGACCAGGCACACATGCGCCATCGTGTGGCCGGGCGTATCGAGCACTTCGAGCTCTACCGTCCTGCCGACCTTGATGACGTCTCCGGCTCCCAGGCCGCGCGCCATGCCTTCGATCTTGTCCTTCGCATTCTTGTGCGCGAGGATCTTGGCGCCTGTCTTGCGCACGACCTCGGCGTTGCCGCCTGTGTGATCACGATGCTCGTGCGTGTTGAGCACCTGCGTGATGCTCCACCCTTCGTCGGCTGCGGCACGCAAGCACTTCTCGTGATCGAGCGGATCGATCGCCAGAGCTTCTCCCGTCTCGGGGCACGCAATGAGGTAGTTGAAGTTGCGGTAGTTGTTGGCGGTCCAGATCTGCTTGACGATCATGACGACACTCCGGATTTCGCAATATGGCCAGACTCAATGATAGCCTGCGTCTGAAACTGCGTACCCTTCCTCACTCCGCCTTCGCCCCAGAATCCTTCACCGCCTTCCCCCACTTCGCGATCTCGGCCTGGATGAAGGCCGTGAACTCCGCACGCGAGCCCGGCTTGGGCATAAACGACAGCTTGTCGAGACGTTCCACCACATCCGGCGCATTCAGGATCCGAGTCATCTCCACGTTGAGCTTGTCGAGCACGGCGACAGGCGTTTTCGAAGGTGCGGCGATGCCGATCCAGCCGACGGCTTCGAAGTTGGGAAACCCGGCTTCGGCAATGGTCGGCAGGTCCGGCAGTGCAGGTGCACGTTGCAGCGTTGCAATACCGAGCCCGCGCAGCTTGCCGGAGGCGATGTGCGGGCGCGTGGCCGGAATCGCATCGAACATGATCGGAACTTGTCCACCCATCAACTGGCCGTGCGCTTCGCCGCTGCCCTTGTAGGGCACGTGATTCAACTTGATGCCCGCCGCGGCGGCGAACATCTCCATCGTCAGGTGGCTGGTCGACCCCGCACCGAGCGACGCAAAGTTGATCTGCCCGACCCGCCCCTTCGCTGCCGCAACGAGCTCCTTGGCGGACTTGTACGCGCTGCCTGGGCCGGTGACGAGCGTCTGCGGCGTCAGGCCCAGGTTGGAGATCGGCGCGAAATCCTTCATCACGTCGTAGGGCAGCTTCGGGTACAGGCTAGGGTTGATGCCGAAAGCGCTCGACACCGCCATGACGAGGGTGTAGCCGTCCGGCGCTGCATTCCTGGCGATCACGGTACCGACGATTGCACCGCCGCCCGGGCGATTGTCGACGATGACCTGCTGGCCCCAGCGCTCCGTCAGCTGCTGGGCAACGATGCGTGCGAGGATGTCCGTGGAGGTGCCGGGCGTGAACTGCGCAATGATCCGGATCGGCCTGCTTGGATACTCCTGGGCCGACGCGTTCAGGGCAATGGTGCTGCCGGCGATGATCCCTGCGAAGCTGCGAAAGGCGCGCACGTCGGACTCCTCGGATGTATCCCGAATTCTCGCCCATATCGCTCGCCAACGACATATTCGGTCCGTCCCCGCCGGTTGCGCAAAGCGCCTTCACGGCGCAGGATTCGGGTCTACACTCATACGCATACGATTTTCGGAGGAGAAGACATGTCTATCATCGGAGAGGATGTCGGGGGCAACCCCTCGAAAGCAGCGGACGTCGCACGGTATTCCACACCGAAAATCGACACCGCCTTGCCCCGTCACCTGCGCAAGATCCTGGCCCTGCAAGACCTCGAAGAGCCTGCGCGCCGCTACCTGCCGCGCCCGATCTTCGGCTATGTCTCGGGCGGTGCGGAAACCAACGCGGCCCTGCGCGGCAATCGCAGCGCATTCGACGAATTGTATTTTCGTCCGAAGTCTCTCGTAGATGTTTCCAAGCGCAGCACCAAAGCCGCCCTATTCGGCCATACCTACAATGCGCCGTTCGGATTTTCTCCGATGGGCGGCACCTCCATGGTGGCGTATCAGGGCGACGTGGTCCTCTCGCGCACTGCCGCCGAGGAGAATCTGCCGATGATCATGAGCGGCGCCTCGCTCACAAAACTGGAAGACGTGCGCGCTGCCGGACGCACCGCATGGTTCCAGGCCTATCTGCCCGGCGAAACCGATCGCATCCAGAAGCTCGTCGACCGCGTGGAGCGTGCCGGCTACGACA
>JBIKKL010000291.1:0-6211 GCA_044360365.1 Burkholderiales bacterium
TTCATCGGTACCACGAGCGCGAGCAGCGGCATCGCTGCGAACCCTCCGAACCCGGTACTACCGCGCAACGCATAGCCCGCGACCAGTACCAGAGCGCAATACGCCGCAGTCAATGACGTAAGAAATTCCATAGGTATTCCGGATCGAGGAAACTCGTTCTCATGAACGATTCATACACTTCGACAGAATGCCGATCTCGAACTGCGCACCCGTGCGCCCAACGAGTATCGCATCGCCCGAGATCCCGTGACCGAAATCGTCCTGCATGAACTCGCCGACCGCGGTTCTTCATTATCGTCGCGGTCGTGCTCGAAAGGCGCACCGCCCAGGAAATGAACATGGCGTTGACCCGCCGCACATTGCCGATCAACGCGGACAAAGAGACGCGACTGCACATGCGTATCAGGAACATGCGGCACCCTTGGCCCCGGAGCCCTGCAACAGTCCATGGTGAATCGGTCGCCGAGGTCAGGGATGTGCCTGCGGGCTGCGCGTATCGCGGATCACCAGCACATCCGCCTGCGATTGCGCAAGCACGTGGCTGGTCACGCTTCCGAGGAGCAATTCCTCGGTCACGTGCGTGCCATGCTTGCCGAGTACCAGCAGGTCGCACCCGGAAGCCGCTTCGTGCGCCAGAATTTCACGCGAAGCTTCGCCATGCAGGACGCGGGCAGTGAAACGGTCGGGATCGAGCCCGATCCGGGAGGATGCTTCATGCAGCTTCGCGAGCGCCTTGTATTCGGCATTGCTGCGATAGGCCCGAATTTCGTCCTGACTCACGCCTGCGTAGACCAGCTGGTTCTCGTAGGGTAGATCCACCACGTGCAACAGCGTGATGTTCGCTGCGGGCGCGATCAGTCGCGCGTGCTCCAATGCCATGACTGCCTCCGACCGTTCGGACAGATCCACGGCAATCAGAATGTGACGAAGCTGGGTCAGCAGCACGGCGAACTCCGCAAAGACGCCGAAACCCATTTGAATTCAGAAAAGCGAGTCCATCTGAAGCGAGGAAGCGGCCGGCGGCGCCTACCCATCCATCAGGTTGGAACCGACCGAACGATCAGTGCCCGGTCGCGCGCGCAAGCCGCTGCGCGTTGTCCGCCGTATTGAACATTTCGATGGCGGTCTTGCCTTCGGCCGCCTTGTTCATGCGGGCTCGAATCTCGTCGGCCAGCTTGTTGTTGCGCTGCACGGCGGGACGCGCTTCCATCGCACGGAACCAGCGCATGAAGTTAGGATAGCCGGCCTCGTCGACGCCGCGATCCTTGTGGCCCTTGGTCCACGGATAGATCGACATGTCGGCGATCGTGTACTCGTCGCCTGCCATCCAGGCGTTCCTTGCGAGCTGGTTGTCCATGACGCGATAGATCCGGATCGATTCGTTGTTGTATCGATCCTTCGCGTACTGGATGCTGTCCTTGGCGTAGTTGTTGAAGTGGTTGGCCTGGCCGAACATCGGCCCGACGCTCGCCATCTGGAAGAACAGCCACTGCATCGCATCGTGGCGCTTGCGTGGATCCTTCGGAAGAAACTTTCCGGTTTTCTCGGCGAGATAAAAGAGAATCGCGCCGGATTCGAACACACCATACCGCACCCCGCCCGGGCCCTCGGTATCGACGATCGCCGGGATCTTGTTGTTCGGACTGATCGCAAGGAATTCGGGCGTGAACTGCTCGCCCAGGCGAATGTTGACGTCGAAGTGCTTCCATTCGAGGCCGCACTCCTCCAGCATGATCATGACCTTCTGGCCGTTCGGGGTGGGCTGCGAGTGCAGTTCGATCATGGTCATCTCCTTCGAGCGGTGGGCGTGGGCAGAACGATTCTTCCGGGAATGTAGGGGGTCGCGCAGCCGCGCGCAAGCCGAACCGGCCGGGCGCGAACTGCGCGGGCTGCGTGGTGCTACTGCAGCGAACGCGGCTTCGACGTCGGATGGGCCTGCCGGTCGCGCTCTGCGACGCACGGGCCGAGCACCGTCATGAGCACGATGGCGTCGCGCAGACCCTGCGTGCCGCGCAGCTGGCTCCTGATGCGGACTGCCCGATCGTCCGATCTCGGCACCGCGACAGGAGCCGCCGGCGACGGATCTCGCGGCGCAGGCGGCGGGACCCAAGGCACGATCGTCGGCTCGGCAACCGGGCTTCGACCCCAGGCGTAGGGATCCTCCTCGATCTCCCCGGTGTTCGCAGGCGCCTGCGAAGGCAGCGGGCGCTCCCGTTCCCTTTGCCCCCGTCGCGCAGTGATGTAGTTGAAGACAAGGTACCCCACGAACACCAGCCCGTAGATCAGCCAATCAAGCAGCGAGTCGATCATGCGCGCCTCGGCCTCAACGCGGGCTCGGATGCGGCGGCGGCGGCGGCGGCGCGTCGTCGACCCCGGCGATCTTGTTGCGCATTTCGGTATCGGCCTGCACGTTCTGCATCCGGTAGTAATCCATGATGCCCAGATTGCCCTTGCGGAAGGCCTCGGCCATCGCGCGTGGCACTTCGGCCTCTGCCTCGACCACGCGAGCCCGCATTTCCTGCTCGGCGGCTACCGCCATCGCGCGGCGCTCTTCGGCCTTGGCCTGCGCGATCTGCTTGTCCGCGTTCGCCTGATCGATCTGCAGCTTGGCGCCGATGTTCTCGCCCACATCGACGTCGGCGATGTCGATGGAAAGGATCTCGTAGGCCGTTCCCGCATCGAGCCCTCGGCCGAGGATATGCTTGGAGATATGGTCCGGGTTCTCGAGTACGCTCTTGTGATTGGCGGCCGAGCCGATCGTGCTCACCATGCCTTCGCCGACGCGCGCGATGATCGTCTCCTCGCCCGCACCGCCCACCAGCCGATCGATATTCGTGCGCACAGTGACGCGCGATACGACGATGAGCTGAATGCCGTCCTTGGCGACGGCGGCAATCTTCGGCGTCTCGATCACCTTCGGCAGCACCGACATCTGCACTGCCTCGAAGACATCGCGACCGGCAAGATCGATGGCCGCGGCTCGCTTGAACGGCAGCGGGATATTCGCCTTGTCCGCGGAGATCATCGCGTTCACGACCCGCACGACATTGCCCCCGGCCAGATAGTGCGCTTCGAGATCGTTGAGGGAGATGTCGATGCCAGCCTTCACGGCACTGATTCGGGCCGTGATGACCGTGCCTGGGGGCACCCGCCGCAGACGCATGCCGATCAGCGTGAAGAGGCCCACGTAGGCGCCGGACGCCCACGCAGCGATCCACAGCGGCAACGGCACCAGATAGAGCACCAGCGCCAGAATGACGATAATCGGTACGAGCAATCCAAGTGCACCGAACAGTCCGGTTTCAAGTCCCATCAGCCATCCCCCTCCTCGTTGTTGGAATCCATGCCCCGCACCACGATGCGATTGCCATCGACGCGGATTACTTTGACGCGATGACCCGCGTCGACTGCATCGCCGGTCGAGACGACGTCCAGGCGCTCCCCATCGATCTCGACGATGCCCGCGGGCCGCAGCGGTGTGAGCGTGCGGCCTGTTCTTCCGAGCCAGCGATTCTCCAGTTCGGGCGGCGAAGCGAAGCCGCCGCTCGCCTCGAGCTGCGTATCCAGAACCAGACTTCTCCCCATGGGCAGGCGCGGCAGGTAACGCAGCAGCAGCAGACTCAGCAGCAGAGCGAAGACGCCCGCAGCGACCACACGCGTGAGCGCTCCGATCATGAACTCGGCGCTGCTGCCGGCCCCGAGGAGGCTCAACACGAGCCCCGCCGCCAACCCTGCGATGCCGAGGAAACCGACCACGCCGAATCCGGGAACCACGAATACCTCCAGCGCCAGCAACACGATGCCGGCGGCGACGAGGATCAGTTCCTCCCAGCCCGCGAGCGCGACGATCCAGTGCCCCCAGAAGAACAGTCCCAGGCTGAGCAGTCCGATGCCGCCGGGGATGCCGAAGCCCGGCGTGCGCAGCTCGACGACGATCCCCACCATCGCGACCGTGAGCAGCAGTGAACTCACGACCGGATGGGTCAGCCAGCGAACAAGATGTTCAGCCCAGTTCGCGGAGGTCGGTCGAAGCTCCGCTTTGGCTATGCCAACGGCGGCGAGGGCCTCTTCCACGCTGCCTGCACGTGCGTCGGCGATCTTGCGCTCGAGCGCCTCGGTGGTCGTCAGGGTCAGTAGCTTGCCCTTCTCCACGAGGCCCTTTATTTCGATATCGAGATCGACCATCGCTTCCGCGATGACCGGATCGCGGCCGCGGCTCTCCGCCGTGGTGCGGAACTCCTTGCGGACGTAGGACACGGTCTTCTCGCCCGCAGCTTTCGTCTCCCCACCCGGCTGCCCGCCTTGTACAGGGGCAGCCGCCCCGATCGTGGCGGCATTGGCCATGACGATCTTCTCCGCGGCAAGCGTGATCAGTGCGCCCGCAGAGATGGCCCGCGGGTTCACGAACGCGATCGTCTGAACCTTCGCCGCAAGCAGTGCATCGCGGACCTGCACCGCACCGTCGACACGCCCGCCGAACGTGTTGATGTCGAGTAGGACGGCCGCCGCACCGGCCGCTTCGGCCTCCCTGATCACCCGTGAGATATAAGGGGCAATGCCGAGATCGATCATGCCCGATACATCGGCCACATAGACGATGGGCGCGCGTTCCGCGGCAAACGTCGGGAAGGTCAAGATCAGCAGGGATATCCACGCGTGTGCAACGGCTCGACAGGCGTTGAGCGTCGACGCGCCCCACAGTCGCCGACGCATGCTACCGAGAAGGGACACGGCGCACCTCGACATCATCGCTCGGTGCATTGTCGTGCAGCCATTGGGAGAAAGCCGTCATGCGCTGCGCCAACTGGCACTCCTCGAATACAGCTTGAGCCATTGCCCCACCTGCGCTGTTGGTCCATCCTGGAGCAAGACTCGCCACGTCGTCGACGAGCCATGCTTCGAATGCTCCGGATTCCGGATCATCACGTACGACAGCTTCCAGCAGGGAACGTTTCGCCGAAATCCCGATTGCGTCCGGTGTCTGATCCCATTTTTCGCGAAAGCCGGCGTCCCTCCGCGCTGCGCAGCGCTTCGCGGAGCCGTGCGCAGACGACCGCAGGCCGCATCCGCCGGTCCATCGAAGCAGCAGACCCATCGTGCATCTGTGATGCCTCAGTCGAGTGGGAGGACCGTGCCGGTGCGCCCGACACCGCGTGGACGTACGTATGAACGATTCGTAGCGGCAACATCGAGTTCGACACTGCCCAGATCGCGAAGCAGCACGTCCATCGGCCCGCTGTGCGTCAAACTGCAACACTGCCTGAGATAGCCGCGGGAGCGTTCGCACACTTCGATGCCGCCACGAAGCTGATCGGACTCGACATCGAGCGTCGAGAGTACGTTGTGGTCATGCGTACCGCAATACGTGCACGACAATACCTCATGGGCCCAACTTGTGCCGCAGCGCCCGCAGCACAGCCGACGCTCGCGTGCGACACCACAGATCTCCGAGTAAGCCGGCCACGCGCCGCAACAGGCGCAGTATCCCTCGCACCGCGAGCGGACGGCTGCCTGCGCCGATTCCGTCTCCCGACATGCGTGCATGACAGGCATGACGAACAGGTTCGCAATCGTCCGCGACACTTCGACCTCGGCGTCGATTCGCTCGGAGACCGCGGCCAACCGTTCGAAGTCTGCGTCGAGTTCAGCAACGAACAATTCGCGCGCATCACCCTGGGTGAATTCCAGATGGCCGAACTTCCTCACCCCCCCAGACCACTGCTCCCTGCGCCGCGCGAAACGCGCTGCAGCCATTCATCGAGTGCGCGCGCATCGATCCCCCGGGGCGAGACCTGCCACGACCGAGGGCCCCTCGTTCGTACCGACCCCGAGCAGTACGACGACCATCAGTACGAGGCGATCCATGGTTCGATTCCCCGTTGAGAGAAGACAATGACCGTACGAAGCAACAACCCGCCGGCAAGCACGAGCACCGTAATCGCCAGCAACACGCCCCAGCGTCCGAGCCATATGGCGTTCGTCGGACACACCTCGTGACATCCGGCCGGGACGCAATGCTTGCAGACGTCGCTCATCAGCAGCCAGCGTCCATCCTGCCGATCCTCTGGAATCTGCTCCACGAGATTCACATGCTGCCAGTGCGTCCCGTCGAGTCGACGCGTGTTGGCGTAGCTTTGACCGCTGAGCGTGTTCTGTCCTCCTTCCGTGGCTGGCAGCTGTTTCCATTCCTTGCGTGCCACCTCGCACGCCT
>JBIKKL010000516.1:0-3878 GCA_044360365.1 Burkholderiales bacterium
TCTTCATAGGTAATCCTCGCAATGGATGGCTAGTGTCCTGTGTCGGCGATTCGTGCCATAAAAGCGCCGAGAATCGACGCGATACTTTGTCGGAAATCCTCGCCAGGTGTCCAACTTGAGGGGCGGTTTCCTTCGCGTCTGGCGCCGATTTCGACACTTCTCCCACGCATGGGATCGATGGTGGCGACTCGCACTTCTGCTACGAATCTCCGACACAGGACACTGGCTCGACACGTGCGATCGATGGTCTATTCGATTCGGATGCCTGCGGCCCTGATGACCTTGCCGAAGGTTTCGATCTCGTTCTTGACCAGCGCGGCATGGTTCTCCGGAGACATGATCCAGGGTGTCAATCCCTGACCTTGCAGATTGGTTCTGACATCCGGCAATTGCAGGATGCGCGCCAGTTCTGCGGCGATCTTGTCGACGACAGGCTTCGGGGTGCCGGCAGGGGCGTAGAGACCGTTCCAGTTGGTCGAGGTGAATTTCGGCAAGCCGGCTTCCGCGAACGTCGGCAGATCCGGCAGTGCGGTCATGCGTGCATCGCCCGAAACGGCGAGCCCTTTAAGGCGGCCGTTCTTGACGTTGGGAATGAGATTCGTCGGCGAGTTGAGATGGACCTGAACCTGCCCCGCCAGCAGATCGATCATCGCCGGACCTCCGCCCTTGTAAGGAATGTGCTGCATCTTGATGCCGGCGATCTGGCTCAAGAGTTCCATTCCGATGTGGTTGGCTGTCCCCGTGCCGGAAGACGCGTAGTCGAGTTGACCGGGGCGCGATCTTGCGAGCGCAAGGAACTCGCGCAGATTCCTTACCGGCAGCACCGGATGCGTGACCAGCATGAATCCGGCCGTCGTGACCGTGCCGAGCGCAGCGATATCGCGCAGCGTATCGTAGGGCAGCTTCATCAGACTCGGGTTGATGGTGATCGTGCTCGTTACCATCAGGAGCGTGTGGCCGTCGGCCGGCGAGCGCACCATCGCTTCGGTGCCGATCATCGTGCCTGCCCCCGGGCGATTGTCGATCAGGACTTGATGGCCCCAGCTTTCGGTCATCTTGGCCGCGACGACGCGAGCCACGATCGACGTGCTGCCGCCGGGTGCGTAGGGCGAGATGATGCGTACCGGTTTGGTCGGAAACGTTTGGGTGTACGCGCTGGTTGCGAGGAGGGGAAGCACACCAAGCATGGCCGCACACGCTGCGAGACGAACGGGTCTGGGCATGGTCTCCTCCGAAATGCCGACTTGTTTTCCGGCGTTCATTGTAACGCCAGAAACGACGCGGCCCGCGCCATGGAAGCCGCGGGCCGTCGGAGGCGCGACGATGCGTTCGCTACGCTGCCTTGGCAACTTCCGTGGCCGCGGGGACCGAACTGCGAATCAGATAATCGAATGCCCCCAGACTCGCCTTCGATCCTTCGCCCATCGCGATCACGATCTGCTTGTACGGCACGGTCGTGGCATCGCCGGCGGCAAAGATGCCCGGTAGCGATGTCTGACCGCGGGCGTCGATCTCGATCTCTCCGCGGGGGCTGAGCGCGAGAGTGCCCTTGAGCCAATCGGTGTTCGGCAGCAGTCCGATCTGGACAAAGATGCCTTCGAGATCGATGCGATGCGTCTCGCCACCAGTGCGGGCCTTGTAGATGAGTCCGTTGACCTTTTCGCCATCGCCGAGCACTTCGGTCGTCTGAGCACTCGTGATCACGGTAACGTTGGAGAGACTCGCGAGCTTCGCTTGCAGAACGGCGTCCGCGCGCAGCTTGGCATCGAACTCGATCAACGTGACGTGACGCACGATGCCTGCAAGATCGATCGCTGCCTCGACGCCGGAGTTGCCACCGCCAATGACGGCCACGCGCTTGCCCTTGAAGAGCGGACCATCGCAGTGCGGACAAAAGCAGACGCCCTTCGCCTTGTACTCCCTCTCGCCGGGCACGTTCATTTCGCGCCAGCGCGCGCCGGGTGCGAGCACGATCGAACGGGCCTTGAGGTTGGCGCCATTCGCCAGCCGGATCGCGGCGAGCCCGTCGCTGCCCACCGCAACGAGCGTTTCGGCACGCTGCATGTTCATGATCTCTACGGCGTATTCCCTGACGTGCTGCTCGAGGGCCGTCACGAGTTTCGGTCCTTCGGTATGCGGGACCGAGATCAGGTTCTCGATGCCCAGGGTGTCCATGACCTGGCCGCCGAAGCGCTCTGCGACGATGCCGGTGCGTATGCCTTTGCGAGCCGCGTAGATGGCTGCGGATGCACCCGCTGGCCCGCCCCCGACAACGAGCATGTCATAGGGGGGGCTCGCGTCCAGTTTTTCTGCTTCGCGGGTGGCCGCATTGGTGTCGACCTTCGCCACGATCTCTTCGAGGGTCATGCGTCCGTGGCCGAAGACTTTCCCGTTCACGAAGACCGCCGGCACAGCCATGATCCTGCGCTCGTCGACTTCCGACTGAAACAGTGCACCGTCGATCATCACGTTCTCGATGTTCGGATTGATCACGGCCATGAGGTTCAGGGCCTGCACGACGTCCGGGCAGTTGTGGCACGAGAGCGAAATGTAGGTCTCGAAGCGCAGCGGCTGACCGGAGTCGAGCGAGAGGATCTGCTCGATGAGCGCCGGATCCGCCTTGGGCGGATGGCCACCGACCTGAAGCAGTCCGAGGACCAGGGAGGTGAACTCGTGGCCGAGAGGAATGCCTGCGAAGCGAACGCGCGGCTTTGCTCCCATGGATGCAATCGAAAACGAGGGACGTCGCGCATCGTCGCCGTCCTCGCGTAGGCGGATGAGCGAGGAGAGCGTAGCGATCTCGCGCAACAGGTCACGCAGCTCACCGGACTTCGGGCTGTCGTCCAGGGATGCGACGAGTTCGATCGGATGCCGAAGGTGGCCGAGATAGGTGCGAAGCTGGCTGCTGAGGTTCGTGTCGAGCATTGCGTACTCCCGCATGGTTTCCAAGTGGGGTTCGTGCCTTGCTGGCCGGTTCATCGGGGCGAGTCCCCGATGAACCGTTCGGCGGCTAGTGGTTCGGTGTTCGTCAGATCTTGCCGACCAGATCGAGCGACGGGGCGAGCGTCGCGGCGCCTTCCTGCCACTTTGCCGGACACACTTCACCCGGGTGGCTGGCAACGTACTGCGCGGCCTTCACCTTGCGCAGCAGCTCCGAGGCATCGCGGCCGATGCCGCCGGCGTTGATCTCGATGATCTGGATCTTGCCGTTCGGATCGATCACGAATGTGCCGCGTTCGGCCAGGCCGGCTTCTTCGATCATCACCCCGAAGTTGCGCGTCACGGCGCCCGTGGGATCGCCGAGCATCGGAAACGTGATCTTGCGGATCGTATCGGAGGTGTCGTGCCATGCCTTGTGGGTGAAGTGCGTATCGGTGGACACGGCATAGATCTCCACGCCCAGCTTCTGGAATTGCGCGTAGCTGTCGGCCAGATCACCCAACTCGGTCGGGCAGACGAACGTGAAGTCGGCGGGGTAGAAGAAGACCACGGCCCACTTGCCCTTCAAGGTGGCGTTCGTGACTTCCACGAACTTGCCGTTATGGAAGGCCGTGGCTTTGAACGGGAGGATTTCGGTGTTGATCAACGTCGTGTTCACTGTGACTTCTCCTTCAGGGAATGGATGAATCGTTTGCGTGGGTCGAATGTTAGGTAAGGCAGTTCGATCAGGGAAATTGTTTGTTCAAATGGGGTCGATATGTCGACCCTATCGAATCCGGCTGCCCTCGACTGATGCCGGCATCGATACGAGGTAACATCCTCGAAGCGCGCTCGGGGGGCGTCAGAGAACGAGCGCGAGCGGGATCGAGCGAGTGCGGTGCAAAGGAGCGTTCCTGATGAGCAAACTGCAATGGGTCGACGACGGCACGTGCGATGCG
>JBIKKL010000293.1:0-6195 GCA_044360365.1 Burkholderiales bacterium
CATCGGCCACGTCGAAACCCGACGGCACCTGCAAAGCCCTTATCCACGGCGAGGGAGGCACGCGCAGCATCTGATTGGCAACGAACGTCACCATCGTCTGCTCGCGGTTCGCTGCCCGATACAGTATCTCCTTGACGACGCCCGGGCAGGCATCGGCATCGACCCAAATGCACATCCGAAGCGGCGCTTCGGTGCTCATCGCGTCATCCTGCGTCATCGTGCACGCAACACGAGCACGGAACCGGCGCCGACGACGCAATACAACATCAGACTCCATACGTCGAACGGCACACCGAGCACCGAGACGATGGCCTCGGCACAGTTTGCCGTCGCTTCGAACCAGCCAGGCGCGAGTCGATCCAGCCCGACGGATGAGACGACCTTGTCCGCGAACGTCAACGCGCAGGAGTTGGACTTCGATGCAACGAAGTGCTGATAGAGCGCAGTGGCAACACCGCAAAGCGAAAGTAGCAGGGTGAGGATGGCCGTCGGCACACGCAGCGGACGGATGAGGAAGCCTGCAAGAGCGACCACGGCGATAACGACGTAGATCAGCCGCTGCAGGATGCACCATGGGCAAGGTTTCATTCCGAACTGGTGCTGACCGACGAGGGCGAGCGCGACGGCCGTAGCGCACAAAACAGCGATTCCGAGCAGAAGATTTCTGCGAGTCATCGAGGCGTGTCCTGAAACGATGCAAAAGAGGCGGTGAACCGTCGCGGCGCGACCTGCCGCAAGCGTCGCCGTACCCAAGAAGCGAATGGCCCGGATTGTACTGGTCGGATGTTCGGCGGGCGACGTTGCCGCTTAGAATCCCGACGGACGGCAAGAGGAGGCGACCGGTGTCGCCAGCCCCGGCAGTCCGACAAACTGCCTGCACACGGAACGAATCACCACGGAGACCGAAACCCATGTCGCTGCACGGACGTGCATTAGTCGCAGCCGCGATGGTCGCGCTTCCCTTTCAGGGGGCGTTATCGCAGGAGTACCCCGGCAAACCGGTTCGCATGGTGATCAACTTCCCGGCAGGCGGCCCCTCCGATGCGATCGGGCGCGCCCTGGCGCAGAAGGCAAGCGAACTCTGGGGCCAGCCGATCGTGCTCGACTTTCGCGGCGGCGCCGCCGGGAACATCGGTGCCGATCACGTGGCGAAGTCGGCCCCGGACGGGTACACGTTTCTTCTGATCAGCGGTTCGTTCTTCACCAATCCGGCCGCTAGCGCCAAGCTGCCATTCGATCCGCTCAGGGATTTCACGCCCATCACCCCGGCGGCCAACGGCGGCATGATCCTCGTCGCGCATCCTTCGGTGCCGGCGCGCAACGTCAGGGAACTCGTCGCCCTGGCACAGAAGCATCCGGGGAAACTCACCTTCGGTTCCTCCGGAAACGGCGGATCGCTGCACCTGAACGCAGAACTGTTCAAGCTGATGGCGAAGGTCGACATGCTGCACGTGCCGTACAAGGGTGCAGGCCCAGCCCTCATCGAAGTCGTGGGCGGCATGATCGACATGATGTTCATCGCGATGCCGCCCACGCTGCCGCACATCCAGGCGAAGCGTCTAACGGCGATCGGCGTGGGCAGCGCCAATCGATCCTCGAGTCTGCCCGACGTGCCCACCATCGCCGAATCGGGCGTGCCCGGCTTCGACGTATCGTCCCACTTCGGCGTTCTGGGGCCGGCGGGCCTCCCGCGTCAGGTCGTCAACAAGCTGAACGCGACACTGGTTCAGGCGCTGCGCACGCCGGAGCTGAAAGAGCGTTATGCTCGACTAGGCTCGGAGCCGATTCATGGTTCCGCCGATGAATACGGGCGCTTCGTGGCTGCGCAAATCAGGAAGTGGAGCGATGTCGTCAAGGCAGCCGGGCTGAAGCCTCAGTGAGGCACCAGCCCGACACTGCGTTTCGCTTCGAACCCAAGCAGAGGAGATGATCACGATGGATGTCTTCGATCCCACCGGTGCCACGGAGGTGAAGGTCGCGTTTGCGCCCCGCCTCCAGGATCTCGCCGACAAGAAGGTCGCGCTGTTGTCGAACGGCATGTGGCAGTCCGATCGCATGCTCAGTTCCCTCGTGGAGAATCTGCAGCGCCAGTTTCCGAGCGCCGAGTTCGAACTCATCGCGGCGAAGGAGAAGATACAGGCCGACGAGACCATCGACGCCATCGTGAAGCGAGGCTTCGATGCGGTGATCGTCGGCAACGCCGCTTGAGGGCGCTGCGCCACTGAGTGCGGCCGTGCAGCCGCCAAAGTCGAGCAGCGAGGATTACCCGCGGTCATCATGGGCCGCCACGATTTCGTCACCGTCGTACGCAACGCAGTCGCAGGCCTGGGCTTCGCACCCGAGATCGCGATGGTGACGTTTCCGATCGAAACCTTCCTGGTCCAGAGCGACATCAGTCAGGTCGAGCGCGAAGCGGGGATGTTCGTCGACGGCCTCGTCCGCTGGCGCCCGAGCCAGGCTCGCACCGGATCCCGCGAGTTGCCGATGATCCGGATGGAAAGCGTCGACTACGCCCAGGCGTTCGCCGACTTCAATTCGCTCGCCATCAAACGGCGCTGGGGCGATGGCCTGCCGCTTGTACCGCCGACGGAGGACCGCATCCGCTGGATCCTCGAAGGCACCGACGAACCGCGCGACAAGGTCATCGGCAAGTTCATGCCGCGCGGGGGGATCGTCACCCTGGAGACGCTGGCGGTCGCGCTTGCGATGGCCGGCGGCCGCCCCGAGTACCTGCCCGTGCTGCTCGGCGCGGTGCAGGCCGTGCTCGATCCGGTCATGGAGCACGAAGGCTGGCAAGCCACTTCCAGCAGCACGTTCCCGGTCGTCGTCGTCAACGGCCCGATCGCGGCGCAGATCCGGGTCAACTCGGGCTTCGGTCTCCTCGGACCCGACCCGGCCCACCCCGCAGGCGCAAGCATCGGCCGTGCGCTGCGTCTATTGCAGCAGAACGTCGGCGGGGCGATGCCCGGCACCGGAACGATGGCCATGTTCGGCGGCATGCGCTACACCAATGCCGTGTTCGCCGAAGACGAAGCCGGTTTGCCCAAGGGGTGGGAGCCGTTCAACGCCGAGTACATGGGCTATGCAAGCGGTACGAACACGGTATCGGTCAACGTGGCATCGGGGGCGGCGAACATCATCCGCCGTGGTGTCGGTTCCGAGACGCTCGACGACGAAGCCGCTGCAAGCCTGTACCGAATTGCGACTTACATGCGTGCCCACAATGCCAATTGCCTGGCCGCGCATCGCGAAGGTACGCCCGGGATCCTGCTGATGTCGCGCACGATCGCAAATCAATTGGCATCGCTGGGCTGGACCAAGCGTTCGATCCAGCAGTATCTCTGGGAGCACACGCACATTGCGCGTGCGGATCTGGAAAAGAGCGGTCTCGTCGCCTGGATGGAAAGGCACGAAGCCAACCTCCCCGATGATCCCTGGCCGATCACGAGCAAGCCTGAAAACATCGCGATCATCGTGGCGGGCGGAACGCATCCGACCCATGCCTTTTGGATGCAGACATCCATCGCGAAGAAAATGGTGGGGCGCGAGTTGGCGTTGCCGCAGCGGTGGAGCGGTCTCATCGCCGCCGGGAACACCGAACTCGGCTACGACGAAACGAGCTGACGCAGCACCCGCAGGAACAACCTTGGAGGAGGAAAACAATGAAGCGCCTGCCGAAGTGCGCGGCCTGGGCCGCGCTCGCGTTATCGAGCACCCTCGCTGCGCCGGTCATAGCAGCGGATGCTGCCGATCGCTATCCGAACCGGCCGATTCGCATCGTCAATCCTTATGCGCCGGGCGGCATCACAGATGTCACGGTGCGCGCCGTGCTGCCGGCCGTCTCCCAAGCGTGGGGGCAGCAGATCGTGATCGACAATCGTCCCGGCGCGGGCACCAACATCGGCACCGAGATCGTCGTGCGAGCCCAGCCGGATGGCTACACGATGCTCGCCACTACCGGCGCCATCGCGACCAACCCGAGCTTCTATCCGAATCTGAGCTTCAGGGCGACGCGGGATCTCGCCCCGATCGTCCTCATGGCGGAGACCCCAGGGGCCTTCGCGGTGCAGACGGCCATGCCGACGAAGACGCTGCAGGAGTTCATTGCGCTTGCGCGTCAGCAGCCCGGCAAGCTCACCATCGCTTCCGCTGGCACCGGCACCTCCACGCACCTTGCGATCGAACTCTTCAAGTCGCTTGCGAAGATCGACGTCGTGCACGTGCCCTTCAAGGGCGGCGGTGGCGGCATCGTCGGCGTGATGGGCGGGCAGCTCAACGGCATCTTCACGCCGCTTGCGCTCGTCATCGGGCATCATCGGACGGGCAAACTGCGTATCATCGCCCTCACGACGCCGGCCCGCAGCCCGCTCGCAAACGACATTCCGACCTTCGACGAAGGCGGCGTCACGGGTTACGAGGCGACGTCGTGGATCGCGATGTTCGCGCCGAAGGCGACGCCGACTGCGATCGTGCAGAAGTGGAATACGGAGGTGAACCGGCAGATCAGTCAGCCCGAGATACAGGCGCGGTTCAAGGCCGCCGGGCTGGTGGCGCGTCCCGGAACGGAACAGGACTTCGCCCGCTACTTCCTGAAGGAAACAGAACGCTGGACGGCACTAATCAAGGCGGCCGGGATCAGCATCCAGAACTGACATCGCGCCGAGCAGCCTGTCGAAAAATTCCATCGATCTACTTCGCCGCCGGGCGCATCACCTCGTGCGCGAACCAGATCACCGCAGCGAAGAACAGCACCGCGCCGCCCTGATGCATCGTGCCGAGGACAACCGGCACGCGCAAGAGTACGGTCGCCACGCCGAGCGCGAACTGCATCCCGAGTGCTCCGACCATCACGCCTGCCGCAATGCGCGCGCGGGCAGGTACGTCGGCGTGTCGGCACGCGATCCAGAGCGCGGGGACGATCAGCACGAGCATCCAGGCGATCAGACGGTGATCGAATTGCACCGTGGCCATGTTGTAGAAGAAGTTTCGATACCACGGCTCGATCAGCATGATCTCTGGCGGCACGAAGTGGCCGTTCATGAGTGGGAACGTGTTGTATGCGTAGCCGGCACGGATGCCCGCGACCAGCCCGCCGCTCAGGATCATGATGAAAACCAGCACCGTCGTGGCAAACGCGAAGCGTCCCAATTGGTGCAGATAGGCAGACGGGACCGCCAGCCTGGGCTTGAGCATGTCGAGCGCGATCCAGAACATGCACGCAAAGATGAGAAACGCGAGGCCGAGATGAGCCGTCAACCGGAACTGGCTCACTTTGGGATCGTCGACAAGCCCGCTTTTCACCATGTACCAGCCCATCGCACCTTGCAACCCGCCCAGCACGAATACCGCTCCGAGCTTGATCGCATGCGGCGTATCCAGTCGCCTGCGCAGCAGAAACCAGAGATAGGGCACGAAGAACGCGAGCCCGATGAGGCGTCCGAGCAGGCGGTGGATGTACTCCCACCAGAAGATGCCCTTGAAGGCCTCGAGGCTCATGCCGAAGTTCACCTGCTTGTATTCGGGGGTGAGCTTGTACTTCTCGAACGTCTCCATCCACTGCGCTTCGTTGAGCGGCGGCAGGGCACCGA
Organism: Burkholderiales bacterium; assembly: GCA_044360365.1. Classification (GTDB taxonomy): domain Bacteria; phylum Pseudomonadota; class Gammaproteobacteria; order Burkholderiales; family WYBJ01; genus WYBJ01. Next base: position 5,589 of record JBIKKL010000293.1, read on the forward strand.
TGATGGGCTGCCATTCGACGATCGACAGCCCCGAGCGCGTCAGGCGGGTAATGCCGCCGATGACGATCATGGCAAACAACAGGGTGCAGCAGGCAAGCAGCCATGCGGCGACCTGTCGGCGGGTACCTTCATCCATCGCAACAACTCCGAAAAAGCGGCCGCCACTATACCGGCTTGTGAGCCTCGGGCAAGGGCCGCTAGTGTCCTGTGTCGGAGATTCGTAGCAGAAGTGCGGAGCGCTGCCGTCGATCCCATGCGTGGTAAAAGTGTCGAAATCGGCGCCAGACGCGAAGGAAACCGCGCCTAAGTTGGACACCTGTCGAGAATTTCCGACAAAGTATGGCGTCGATTCTCGGCGCTTTTATGGCACGAATCTCCGCCACAGGACACTAGGCCACCAGTCATCGACTCGAAGCGAGCCGTTCGCGTTCCCGCCTTCGATGTGAACCGGCTACCAGAACGCCTGCAGCGTCCCCTCGACGACACGATTCGGCAGTACGTCGAGGCGACCGTCGCCGCCGAAGACGCAGAATCCGCTCTTCGCATCGAACTCCCAGCCGTGGCGCGGGCAGACGATGCGTGAGCCCTTGATGCAACCGTCGGGAAT
>JBIKKL010000495.1:0-4068 GCA_044360365.1 Burkholderiales bacterium
ACATTCAGGACGAGTTCAACCGGCACGGCGTGCAGATCATGTCGCCGCACTACCGCTTCGATCCGCAACAGCCCAAGGTCGTCCCCGAAGCGCAGTGGTATGCCGCCCCGGCGGTCGTGCCGCCCAGCGACACCCCATCGAAATGACTGTGCCGCGCACAGTTGCTTCGGGAAAAGGGAAGAGCGAATGGGGAAAAGCCGGAAGCGCCGTCGTGCACTGCGGCGCCAGCGGACGAACTCAGCTTTATCAAGCGATCCGCCGGCGTTGCCATTGGTGATCGTTCCGGCCTTTCCCCCTTCCACCTTCCCATTTCCCCTTTCCCGGTTTTCCAGGCTGGTACCATTGCCGCTCCACCCCTGACGACGAGGACACCCACGTGAAGAACGCCACGCAGATGATCGCGCGCTTCATCGCGACGACGCGCTACGAAGACATTCCCGCCCCTGTACTGGCCGCAACCCGGACGATCATCCTCGACGGCATCGCCAACGTGCTCGCCGGCTCGACGCAACCGGTACTCGACTACATCCGCCGCTATGTCGACAAGCTCGGCGGTCGCCCCGAGTGCACCGTCGTCGGCGCGAACTTCCGCACCAACCCCCTGCTCGCGGCCTTCGCGAACGGTGCAGCGATGCATGTGCTGGACTACGAACCGCAAGGCATCCCGTCGACGCACGGCACCTCGACCCTTCTGCCGGGCATACTCGCGCTCGGCGAAGTGCGCGGTGCGAGCGGGCGCGACGTCGTCACGGCCTTCGCGATCGGCTGGGAAATCCAGCAACGCATCGCCATGGCCGCCCGCAAGGCGGATTCGCGTCCCTTCCATCCGCCGGGCATCTACGGGCCGCCCGCCTGCGCCGCCGGGTGCGCCAAACTGCTCGGTCTCGACGAACAGAAGACGCGGATCGCCCTCGCCATCGGCGCGACCCGCACCGGCGCCCTCTTCGCCAACAACGGCACCATGACCAAGTGCACCCATCCCGGCAACTCGGGACGCATGGGCGTCGAGGCCGCGCTGCTCGCCGAAGACGGCTTCACGGCGAACGATTCGATCTTCGAGACGACACGCGGCTACGTCGAAACCCTCTACGGCGATGCCTTCATCTGGGACGACCTCATGGGCGGGCTCGGTGAAGAGTGGAATCTGCAGAAGCACGGCTTCAACATCAAGCGCTATCCCGCGCAGATCAACATGCAGTGGGCCACCGAGTCGGTCGTGCTGTTGAAGGAAAAGAACAGGATCACCGCCGACGACGTCGAATGGCTGGAAATCGAAGCATCATCCCGCCGCCCGGGTCTTTCGCGCCCGGCACCCGCCACGGGTCTGGATGGCAAGTTCAGCTACGAGTACGTCGCTGCCGTCGCACTCACGCAGCCGCAGGTCGGCATCGATTCGTTCTCCGATGCCGTGCGCTTCTCCGCGCCGGTCGAAGCTGCCTTGAAAAAGATCCGCATCAAGCCCAACCCGGACATCTCCACCGCCACCACGGAGACCTGGGTTCAGGCCACCGCCAAACTCAAGGACGGCCGGACCATCTTCGAGCGCTGCGATGCCTATCGCGGCTCGTCGCGCAATCCGATCAACCGCGAAGCGCATCTGGTGAAGGTGCGCGATTGCATGCGTCGTGTGCTGCCCGAGCCGAAGATGGAACGCCTGATCGGCATGATCGAGAATCTCGATGAACTGAAGAGCGCCACCGAACTGGCCCGGGCGCTGGTGGGCGAGTAAGCGTCGTCGCCGATCGCGGCCGAACGTTCAACCGCGATCGGCGATCAATTGCTCTCTCAAAGAAGGACGGCGCGATCGGGCAGCGTCGCCGACCTGGCCCGATCGAACGCCCTCGATCGCATCACGCCGGGTGTGGCGTCCAGCCATACACCTTCGCACACGCCCCGCCCATCAGCAGCTCCCGCTCGCTTTCGAGCAAGCGGTCCGTCAGCCGGAAGGGCTGCACCGAGTGTTCGTAGTCGACGATGTAGTAGGTGCGGGTCCAGTCCGTTCCCCATAGACAGCGATCGAAGCCCCAGGCATCGAACACGCGCGCGAGCGGATCCCAGATGTCGTCGAACGGATACGGCGCCTTGGACATCGTGCAGACGCCGCTCACCTTGATCACGGCGTTCGCTCGCTGCGCAAGATCCAGCATCGCGGGCAGATCCGCCCAGGGCTCGTCGGGCACGGGTGGGACGCGCGGCTGCGTGATGCCGAGGTGATCGATGACGATGCGCGTATTCGGATGGCGATCGATCAGCGTTCGCGCAGCATCGATGTTGCCCCAGACGTGCATGTTGACCGGCAGATTGCAATGCGCCGCCTCGCTCAGCACGCGGTCGATGCCGGGATGGCTGGCGTCGCGTCCGGACTCCTTCGTCACCATGATGCGGATACCGACTGCGCCGGGGACGTCCTTCCACGCGGCGATGACCTCGCCCACCTTCTCGTCATCCGGATCGACCGGCTTGATGAGCGCGAAGCGGCCCGGATGCGCAGTCTGGACCTGCATCGCATAACTTGCGTCGTAGCCGTAGAGCGAAAACGGCGAGACGAGGATGGCGCCGTGGACGCCGACCGCATCCATCGCTGCCACCATTTCGTCGCCGGTCACATGCGCCGGCCACTTCGGCTCATGCAGCCAGGGGCGTGCGCTCGTGTTCGCCTCGTAGGCGTGAACCTGGGAATCGATGACCATCATGCTTTTTCTCTCCTTGCTGCGACAACAACCTCGACAGGCTGCTCGATGTCGCTATTGCAGCAGGATGAACGCTCGGCGTCCACCTTAACCCCGTTTTCGCAGACGTGCGTTTACAAGGCATCCAACCCACGGAGCCAAGAAGATGAATAACCTCCTCCGGGCCGCGCTCGCCGCGCTCGCCCTTGTCCATCTGACCTCGCACGCAGGCACATTCGCGGATCTGCAGATCGTCAACCGAGCCACCGGCCAGACCATGCCCGTCTACGCACACGGCGGCAAGCTCTACGTCGCGGGTCAACCGGGTCAACGGTATTCGGTTCAGGTCGCCAACCGCACGAGGGGACGGATCCTGGCAGTGATCTCGGTCGATGGCGTCAATGTCATCAGCGGAGAAACCGCAGCGGCCGAACAATCGGGCTACGTTCTTTCGCCGCATCAATCCTACGAAATCTCCGGCTGGCGCAAGACGACGGACGAGGTCGCTTCGTTCTATTTCACGGCGCTGCCCGACAGCTATGCCGCTCGAACGGGGCGATCGGGCAACGTCGGTGTCATAGGTGTCGCGCTGTTCCGCGAATGGACGCCTCCGCGGCCAAGACCCCAGCCGATACCGCGGCAATCGTTCGAGCATCGACGTTCGGCGCCACAGGCCGACCAGCTCGGCGAAAGCGCCGGTTCCGCAGAAGGCACGCAGAAAGCCGAAGCCCCGGCGGCTCCCGGCATGAGCCAGGACGGCCTGGCGTCGCAGGAGAACGAGAGCGCTTCCGCACCGAAACGCAGCCTGCAACGCGAACGCCTGGGCACGGGTCACGGCGAGCGCGAGTACTCGTCGATCACCTATACGGATTTCCGCAAGGCGACGACCTATCCGTCCGAGACGCTGATCATCCACTACGATCGCTACGAGAACCTCGTCGCACGCGGTATCGTGCCTGCGATTCCTCGCCTCGCCGATCCGCAACCGTTTCCCGGGGGCATGCGCTTCGCACCGGATCCGCGCAGCTGAGCGAGCACGAATCGGGCTGGTCACGACGCGCGACGAGCTGCAGAATCGGGATCCCGGTCATCGGGATTCCGCCCCCACCGCCACGCTCGGAGGAGCCCGCAACATGCAGTCCATTATCGCAGCTTCGCTGCTCGCCACCGTCGTCGCTGCGGTCTCACCCGCAGCCGCACAAACCCCTGGCTATCCCAGCAAGCCGATCCGCATCGTCGTCGGTCTCGCGCCGGGCGGTGGCGCAGACACGTTCGCCCGCTTCATCGCGCGCAATCTGACGGAAACGCTCGGCCAGCAGGTCGTGGTCGAGAATCGTCCCGGCGCAGGCGGGTTGATCGGCGGCGAATTCGTAAGCCGTGCGGCGCCGGACGGCTACAC
>JBIKKL010000294.1:0-6178 GCA_044360365.1 Burkholderiales bacterium
ACGACCGTGAGCGTCACGATCATTCATTGGTTCGAGCGCCGGCGCGCGAAAGCCCTCTCCGCGCTGCAATTCGGCGGTGCGCTCGGCGGCATGTTCGTCGTCATCGTGGCCTGGGCAATCGAAAGCTACGGCTGGCGCATCACAGCGTTCGGGTCAGGGGTCTTGATATGCCTGGTCGGGTGGCCGATTTCGCGCGTGATGCGCAGTCGTCCCGAGGATATCGGCGAAACGCCGGACGGCGTTCCGCCGGGAACGCCGGAAGCAAAGGCTGCCGTGGCGAAGGCATCGTCGTCGCGTACGTTCACGGCGAAGGAAGCGGTGCGCACGAGAGCCTTCTGGCTGATCTCCCTCGGCCACGGCTTCGCGCTGCTCGTGGTCACCGCCGTGAACGTCCATGCCATCGCGCACGTCACCGAGATGGGCTATTCGATCGCGCAGGCGTCCTGGGTCATCACGCTCGTGACCGTCGGTCAGTTCGCCGGGGTCATGCTCGGCTGGGTGCTCGGCGAGAAGTACGAAAAGCGCTTCGTCGCGGCGTTTTGCATGCTGATGCACATGGTGGGCATGCTGATGCTCACCTATGCGACAGGGTGGGTGGTCCTCGCGAGCGCCGCGTTGATCCACGGGGTTGCCTGGGGATTGCGCGGCCCTTTCATGCAGGCGATCCGCGCGGACTACTTCGGCCGCGGCTCGATCGGCCTCATCATCGGGTTGTCGGGAATGATCACCGTCATCGGCCAGATCGGCGGGCCGATGATCGCCGGCATCTTTGCCGATCTCACCGGCAACTACCGCATGGGATTCACGGTGCTGTCGCTACTCGCCGGGTTGGGGACGCTTTTCTTCGTCATGGCGAAGAAGCCGGTGTAGCCGGCAGCGGTCCGCTGTCGGCGTGAAGCGTGAAAGGTGAAGAGTGAACAGGGACGGCCGAAGCGCTGAAGCTATAATCCGGCTTCCCTTCGGTGCTCATACCCATGCAGCAGCCCGCCTTTCTTTCCGGCCTCAACGCCGAGCAGCTCGAAGCCGTGACGCTTCCGCGGCAGTCCGCACTCATTCTCGCCGGGGCGGGCAGCGGCAAGACGCGCGTGCTCACCACACGCATTGCCTGGCTCATCTCCACCGGGCAGGCCACCCCCGCATCGATCCTCGCCGTGACCTTCACCAACAAGGCGGCGAAGGAGATGCTGAACCGCGTGGCGGCGATGCTGCCGATCAATCCGCGCGGCATGTGGATCGGCACGTTCCACGGCCTGTGCAATCGACTGTTGCGTGCGCACTTCCGGGAGGCGGGGCTGCCCCAGGTATTCCAGATTCTCGACACGCAGGACCAGCAAGCGGCCCTCAAGCGGCTGATGAAGTCGATGCACATCGACGAGGAACGCTATCCCCCGCGTCAGGTGCAGTGGTTCATCAACGCGGCCAAGGAAGAAGGTAAGCGCGCCCGCGACGTCGAGGCCTACGACGACTATACGCGGCGCACGGCCGAAATATTTGCCGCATACGACGAGCAGTGTCATCGCGAAGGCGTGGTCGATTTTCCCGAACTGCTTTTGCGCTGCTTCGAACTGCTCTCGCGCAACGAACTGCTGCGCGAGCACTACCGCTCGCGTTTCAAGCACATTCTGGTCGACGAGTTCCAGGATACCAACGTGCTGCAGTATCGCTGGCTCAAGCTGTTGGCCGGCAACGGCACGGCACCGAGCGGGTTTCGACTTTCGGCCCCGGGCAGCGCGCCGGACGACGAAGCCTGCTCGATATTCGCGGTGGGCGACGACGACCAATCCATCTACGCGTTCCGCGGCGCGAACGTCGCCAACATGCAGCACTTCGAGCGCGACTTCCACGTCGAACGCGTGATCAAGCTCGAACAGAACTACCGCTCGCACGGGAACATCCTCGAAGCCGCCAATGCGGTCATCGCGAACAACCGCCGCCGCATGGGAAAGAACCTGTGGACGGCCGAAGGCAAGGGCGAGCCGATTCGCGTCTTCGAGGCCGGAACCGATCTCGAAGAAGCAGGGTTCGTCGTCGACGAGATCAAGGCGCTGGTTGCCGAGGGTGTGCACCGGGACGAAATTGCGCTGCTTTATCGATCGAACGCGCAGTCGCGCGTGCTGGAACACTCCCTGTTTTCTGCAGGCATTCCCTATCGCGTCTATGGCGGCCTGCGCTTTTTCGAGCGTCAGGAAGTCAAGCACGCGCTGGCCTATCTGCGGCTGGTCGCGAACCCGGAGGACGACAACGCGTTTCTGCGCGTGGTCAATTTTCCGACCCGGGGCATCGGCAACCGTACGCTGGAGCAGCTGCAGGATGCCGCCCGCCACGCCGGCACCACCCTTTGGGCGGCAGCGAAGGTCAAGGCCGAGGGCGGGAAGCGGCGCGTCGAGACGGCCGGCGATTTCGTCGGCTCACCGGTGTCGACGCGCGGCGTCGAAGGTTTCGTCGCGCTCATCGAACGCATGCGTTCGGGCTGCGAGGGTCTGGCCGTCGGTGAAATGGTCGAGCACGTGGTCGAGCATTCGGGTCTCAAGGCCCACTACAAGGCCGAGCGCGAAGGTCAGGACCGCCTCGAGAACCTGGGCGAGCTGGTGAACGCGGCGACGCTGTTTGCGAACGATCCTTCGAACGAGGATGCGAGCATCACCTCGTTTCTCACGCATGCCGCGCTGGAAGCCGGTGAACATCAGGCCGAAGCCGGCGTCGAGGCCCTGCAGCTCATGACCGTGCACGCGGCGAAGGGGCTCGAGTTCCACACGGTGTTTCTCTGCGGATTGGAAGAGGGACTGTTTCCGCACGACAACAGCCTCACCGAAGCCGACGGACTGGACGAGGAACGACGCCTCATGTACGTCGCGATTACGCGGGCACGCCGGCGGCTCTACGTCACCTATGCCCAGAGCCGGATGCTGCACGGGCAGACGCGCTACAACATCCGCTCTCGCTTCCTGCTGGAGTTGCCGCCGCTGCTGCTCAAGGCGGTCGGTGGAGCGGCCACGCGCGGTCGCGGGGAACCGACGCGGTCGTACTACGGCGCGAAGACATCCGCCGGTACAGACAGTCCGAAGTTCGAATCTGCCCCGAGTTCGCCCTGGCGCATCGGCCAAAGCGTCGTCCATCCGAAATTCGGCCGCGGGATCATCATCGGTGCGGAAGGTCGCGGCGCCGATGCGCGCGTGCAGATCAACTTCCAGAGCGACGGCATGAAGTGGCTGGCGCTCGAATACGCCAAGCTCACAGCCGCCTGAACGAAAGCCGGAATCAGGCTTCGTGTCCGGTGGTGCTGGCCTCGTCGGGGCGTTCGAAGAGATCGACGTACGAAGCGTAGATCGAACCGAAGATCACCGGCAGCACGACCACCAGCCCAAGCATGAAGGGCAGCGCGGCGGCAATCCACAGTACGACGAGCAGCATGCCGTAGACCATGAAGGGGCCGATGTTCTGGGTGCAGGCCGAGAAGCTTTCCTTCAGCGCGGGCAGCGCTGCCATCTTGCGGAAGACGATGAGCAGCGGGGCGAACCACGTCAGCATCATGAGCGGGATGTAGACCGCCAGGGCGGTGAGCAAGGGCGCGGTCATCTTGCGGATGGCCACGCGGGCAGCCTCGATCTCTTCGGGCGTGGGCTTGTCGGAGACTTTCGGAAACCCTTCCGTATTGCCGAAGGCAATCGCGAGCACGATCAGCATGCCGACCAGGTAGATGCCGCCCACGGTCACGAGCGCTGCGGCGTTTTCGCGGAATCCGGCGAACAGATAGCCGAAATGCAGGCGTCGGCCTTGCGCGACGTCGCGGCAGCCGATCATGAGGCCGGCGAAGAACACCGGAAACAACAGGTTGAAGAGCAGCGGGCCGACGGTCTGTATGCTCAGGAGCGCGTACCAGATGAGGATGACCGCAGCGGTCAGTCCGATCCAGGGGAGCGGGCTGAGCTTGAATATCTGCCAGCCGCTCGAAATCCATTGCACGCCGTGACGGATAGCGACGTTGCGAGCCAGCATGGCGCGGAGGAACCTGAGGAAGTGGAATGGGAACGGACCGATATTCTACGCACCTCGGGACAGTGTGCGCGCAGTCATGCAAATGTTTTTTCGCCGCGCGACCGGGCATCGCGCGCGGTCAGGAAATCGAGTCCGAACGGTGGCTACGTGGATGGAAGAAGGTCCCGCAGCTCGTCAGCGCGATTGCGCCGGGCTTCGAGCACCTGACGGAAATGGCCCGGATCCTTGGCGAAGGTGAGTTCCCCGGGACGTGGGCAGTGGAAATCGAACAATCGTGAAAGCCAGAAGCGCAGAGCGCCTGCACGAAGCAGCTGCGGCCAGGCCGCCCGCTCGCCCGGTTCGATGGGGCGCACGGCGTGGTAGGCGGCAAGCAGGGCCTGGGCGCGGCTTGCGTCGAGTTGCCCCACGTCGTCGACACACCAATCGTTGACGGTGACGGCGAGGTCGTAGAGGAGCGTCTCCGTGCAGGCGAAGTAGAAGTCGATGACGCCGCCGATGACCGGGCCGTCGAAGAGCACGTTGTCGCGGAATAGGTCGGCGTGGACTGCGCCGCGCGGAAGCACCTCCGCCGGGGGCCGCGCCTGGAACGCCAGTTCCTGCTCCAGCAGCAGCACTTCGTGCGACGGCATCCTGGGAATGACTTCCAGCGCTGCGGCGCGCCACCAGGGCAGGCCGCGCGGATTCGGCATCGTGGCCGGGTAGGTCTGGCCGGCAAGATGCATCGTTGCCAGCATGACGCCGACTTCGCCGCAGTGTGCGACCGACGGGGTGCTGATGTCACGACCGGGGAGGCGGCTCACGAGCGTGGCCGGCTTGCTGTTCAACATGCCGAGCACGGCACCCGCCCGGTTCGGAATGGGGCGCGGACACGGAACGCCGGCTGTCGAGAGATGGGTCATGAGCCCGAGATAGAACGGCAGTTCCTCGGGCTGCAGCTTTTCGAACAGCGTGAGCACGTAGCGGCCTGCGCTCGTCGTCACGAAATAGTTGGTGTTCTCGATGCCGGCCGCAATGCCCTGCAGATCGTCGAGCGTGCCGAGGTCGTAGGCGGCAAGCCATTGCTCGAGCTGAGGGCGTGTTACCGAGGTATAGACCGACATGCCGGCAGTCGCAAAAATTAAGGCTCGCAGGTCGGACGCGGCGGGGTGCCTCGCGACCCGCCGGTGTTCATGCGGCGTGCCGAAGCGTCAGTCGCCTGTTGCTGCGACGATACCCGGAAAGATGTTCGACATCCGCCAGCGAGGTCAAAACTCTTTGATCACCCACATCGGTGGGCGAATGCCGGAGTCGAAGCTTTCCTGGCGCGCGAAGGTGCCGTCGCCGCGCTGATCGATGAGGTAATACGACCTGCCGTGCGGCGGGGTCACCTTGACCATGTAGAGGCGTCCGCCGATGCGGTATTCCTCCACGGTGTCGGCGCCACGCTTGAGAATGGTGACCTGCGGTTCGAGCGTCGGATCGAGCTCGAGGCCCGGCGGTGGGGGCGGAGGCTCGGGGATCGGCTGCAGGTTGGGTGGGCGTTCCGCGCTCCATGCCGGCATCGTGCAGGCGAAGGCGAGAACAAGGGCAACTGAGATCTTGCGCATAAGGGGTCCCCTGGGGCAGGCCCGATTCTAGCAGCCTGTCGGGCTGCGTTTCGCGCATTGCGTCATGATCCGGGGCGGCGAACCACTTCGTCGCCATGCGCGCGATTTCGCAAACGCGATATTTCACTCGACCCCCGCCGCCCGTCAAAGGTTCAACTGCATCTCTCGCTCTCGCGCTGACGGGCTGAATCCGCGCTTGTGGTAGTGATCGAAGATCGCATCGACGACGGCATCGGCCTCGTTCACGACGCAGACGAGGTCGAGGTCGCTGCGTTCGATCATCCCCTGCTCGACCAGTGTGTTCCTGAACCAGTCGAGCAGCCCGCGCCAGAACGGCTCGTGGACGAGGATGATGGGAATCCGGCGTGAAGTGCCGGTCTGCACCAGCGTGAGGGCTTCGGTGAGTTCGTCCAGCGTGCCGAAGCCGCCCGGCATCACCACATAGGCGCTGGCGAACTTCAGAAACATCGCCTTGCGCGCGAAGAAGTGATGAAAGGAGTGGCTCACGTCCTGGTAGTCGTTGTTCACCTGCTCCTGCGGCAGCTGGATGTTGAGGCCGACCGAGAGCGAGCGGCCATGGAACGCGCCCTTGTTCG